>CAIVXP010000311.1 GCA_903909905.1 Akkermansiaceae bacterium | reverse complement strand
TCAACCACCTGTTCATCGTCGATCCGCTCTTCACCCTCCCGATGTTGATCGCGCTGGTGCGACTGGCATTTTTGCGCACGAAAAAACAAATCCCGCAGCGCCGCCGAATCAACGCCTGGGGCCTTGGCATTGCCTCGGCTTACGCCTTGCTCAGCATCGCGATGAAGTTTGTGGCATCCTCCGGCTTCGATGCCGACCTCGATCGTCGCGATGCAAAAGTCATCCGCCGCATGGAGGCCCCCACTCCCTTCAATATCCTGCTCTGGAGGTCGGTGGCCGATTGCGGCGACTCGCTATGGGTCGGCTACCGTACGGTGTTCGAATCAAAGAGCACCCCCGTGCGATGGACGGTTTATCCAAAAGACGCACATGTCGTGGAAAATTTCGGTTCCGCCCGCGAGGTGAAAACAATGCGATGGTTTTCCAATGATTGGTGGATCGCACGCGACCATGTCAAAGGCGCATGGATCGCCGACATGCGATTTGGAGAAATCCGTAACTGGGGTACACGCAAAGGCATGGTCGATAACTGCCCACTCTTCGCTTGGGACTACCGGCCGGATGAACAACACGACAAGCTCCGCCAGGCCGGCCAGGCCACAATCGACCCGAGCGAAACATTCAAACGCCTAGGCCTGCGCATCATCGGTCAACGCGATGTGTGGGACACCAATCCGCGCCTCATCGGCGCTACCGGCCAATTGCCCGAAGTCCTAGCTTTGGAAGAATAAATAAATCCAATGCATCACGCCGACTGCCGATGCACCGACATCAATCCCTCCACAGCATTTCTATCTCTGCAGCTTCAAGCTTCTTCCACTCGCCCTGAGCCAGCGCGCCGAGTTCGAAGCTACCGATCGCGGCACGTATCAAACGCAGCGTTGGATACCCCACTGCCGCAGTCATGCGCCGCACCTGACGGTTTTTCCCCTCAGTAAGCCGCAGCTCAATCCATGAGGTCGGGATCAATTTGCGAAATCGCACGGGCGGATTCCGCTCCGCCACCTGAGGCTCGGGGTGCAACAACCTCGCGCCACACGGTAGCGTGCGATTATTTTGAATCCCGATCCCGCCACTCCGCAATCGCTGCAAGGCCTGCTCATCAGGCACTCCCTCCACCTGCGCCCAATAAGTTCGCCCATGCGCCGCACTCGGATGCAGCAAGCGATGATTGAAACCCGCCTCATCCGAAAGCAAAAGCAAACCCTCCGAATCCATGTCCAAGCGCCCCACCGGATACACTCCCGCCGGAAAACCAAAATCCGCCAATGTCCTTTGCCCAGGCTGATCCGGCGTAAACTGGCACAAAACGCCATAGGGCTTGTGAAAAGCGATCACCATAAGGGTGGAAAAAACCGGATCAGACCGATGATGCAAGAGTTATATGTGCGTCATCGGCCACATGGCATGGATCTTTGTCCCTACAGGTCCGCCGCGATTGCTCAAACAACTTCACCCGGTAGGGCGATGCGGCCCCGCAGCGCCGACTCTTTTGAAGAATTTTCGAACCACGAATGGACGCGAAGAAACGCGAATAAGGAAGAGAAGATAATAGATAGTGGATCGCAGCAGAAAGCGACATCTCCATCCAATCATTCAAAATTCAAAATTTCACCCTCTTCACCCCATGCGCCCGATCGCTTCCTCAAGCGACGCGACGACAAGGTCGGCGCCGTGGCTTTGGAGTTGGCTGATGCTGAAGCTGCCAGTAGCCACCGCGAGGCAGCGGGCGCCGATGGCTTTGGCGCAGGCGATGTCTTTGGGGGTGTCGCCGATGATCCATGTTTCCTGGGCGCTGAATGATCTGCCGGCATGCATTTCGGCGCGTTGCAGTGCAATCGGGCCGAGCCGGTTGCGGTCGGCATGATCACAGCCGTAAGCACCGAAGGCGAAATAATCGGCCAGTCCGAAATGCCGCACTTTGATGCCAGCACCTTGTGCCGTGTTGCCGGTCAGCATGCCAAGCGTCGCGCGCTCACTTGCAGCCAGATGATCCAGCAATGGACTTACCCCATCGATCACGCGTCCGGCAAATTCCCCTCGCGCGAGATTTGCCGTAAGTTGCTCATGGTAAACGGCAAGGTAGTTTGCAAACCCTTCATCGGTAAACTCCACGCCGTAGTGGCGGTAGATGCTCCCAACGATGCCAAGATCCGTCGCGCCAGCGAGGTCAAGCTCCGGACCCTCGTCACCAAAGACCTCGCGCGTCGCTTGTTTCAATGCCGCCATGCCGGCGCCGCCGGTATCGATGAGCGTGCCATCGATGTCGAAGAGATACAGCATCAGCAATTCGCACGGTTATGCAGCTCAGGACTCGACCTTGCCAGGCTCCTCGAGTGTTTGCTCTTGAACGCTTTCGACTTCGGGAGCTTCATCAGGCACTTCATCCGGCACTTCGTCATCAAAGTCCTCGTCCGCTGAATCATCCTCGTCGTGATCGTCTTCTTCCATCAGCTCGCCGTGGAACAGATGGAACTTGCGCTTGCGTTGATGCGCGGGCAGCGGTGAAAGGATCATGGCAACGGCCCGACCATTGAGACGCGGCGGTTGATCCACCTGCGCCATGGTTTTGAGGTCTTCGATGATGCGATTGAGCACGACGAAGCCGAGATCCTTGTGCGCGTTTTCGCGGCCCTTGAACTGGAGTACGAAACGGCACTTGTGATTGGTGTCGAGGAATCCCTCCGCACGGCCGAGCTTGATGTTGTAATCGTGCTGACCCGTGCCGACGCGGAATTTCACTTCCTTCATGCGCGTGGAGCTCTTCGACTTTTGCTTTTTGAGCTTGGCCTGCTCGTACTTGTACTTGCCGTAATCGATGATCTTGCACACTGGCGGATCCACCTGCCCAGCGATCTCGACGAGGTCGAGCCCGAGCGACTGGGCCTTGGCGAGCGCCTCACGGGAGCCCATGACTCCAAGCTGTTGTCCATCCGCCATGACGACGCGGACTTTGGGGGCGCGGATTCGATCGTTGATCCGCGTCATGTCGCGGAAACGACCCCGGTTTTGGTCTCTTTGTGGCTTAGCGATGGCTTTGTCCTCCAATGGGTGGATGCGACGTCAAGGTCTGTGCGCGGACAGGGCCGCGGCAAATCCGGACGAAGAGTGTCGTGAAACGATGGGCCGGCTGCAAAATCATGAAATGCGTACAGCGGAAGGCATGCGGACTGCAGGACCGGACGTGGGCGTCATTGGATGTCGTTTCAGGGAAATCATGAGGCAGCCGATTGGCTTGCGGAATCACCATCAAGTGGCGATGCGCATTTGATAGGTGATCCGGCCGCTACGGGCAAGACTCTTTTTTGTCCGCATTTAGACGGCGTAAGGCTATCTTCGGGATTGCATCGGTGGAAGGCATGAAAAATGATCCGCAATTCCAAATCAGCAAGCTATGCCATCCCACACATTCATTGCCGTCGACCTCGGAGCGGGCAGCGGCCGCGTGATCGCCGCCACCACCGACCTCAATAAGATCGAACTTGAGGAAATTCACCGCTTCGACAACCCAGGTACCGAATTGCCGGGAGGATCGTTTTGGAACATCGTTGGCCTTTACCGCGACATTCTCGAAGGCCTGCGCCGTGCGGTTGAGATCCACGGCGATCGCA
Source organism: Akkermansiaceae bacterium (assembly GCA_903909905.1). Taxonomy (GTDB): domain Bacteria; phylum Verrucomicrobiota; class Verrucomicrobiia; order Verrucomicrobiales; family Akkermansiaceae; genus Luteolibacter. Next base: position 6,811 of record CAIVXP010000311.1, on the reverse strand, counting down.
TCGTTTCCATTGGCATCGATACTTGGGGCTGCGACCACGGGCTGATCGGCCAAAATGGCACCCTGCTTGGCGTGCCCCATCAGTATAGTGACCCGCGATTTGAGGGTATGGCTGAGGTCATGCACGGCCTGATGTCCGAAGCGGATATTTACAGCCACACCGGCATCAAGACGAATTTCTACAACAGCTCGCTGCACCTCTTGGCGGAGGCTCACAAAAAAAACCCCGCACTTGATGCGGCTGAAACGCTGCTCTTCATTCCCGACCTGCTCGCGTATTGGCTCACCGGTCGTCGAGCGGTAGAGCGCAGCATCGCATCAACCTCACAATTGGTTGATCCCCGCACTGGGAATTGGGCTTGGCAGGTCATCGACGCGCTCGGCTTACCACGCAAAATTTTCGGTGAAATCGTCGACCCCGGCACTGTGCTGGGCCCCATCCGTGAGGAAGTCGCCACCTTCATCGGCAAGGCTGGAATCCCCATCATTGCCTCAGCCAGCCACGATACGGCTGCGGCCGTGGCCGGCATTCCGATGAGCGACAATGGCAAACTTTGGCTGTCGTCCGGGACCTGGTCGATCATGGGCGTCGAAACCAAGACACCAGTGACCACCAGTCATGCGCTCGCACGCGGCTTCAGCAACGAGCTCGGCGTGAACCGTAGCGTGCGATTCCTCAAAAACATTGCAGGTCTCTGGCTCATCCAAGAATGCAAACGCCAGTGGGAGCTCGACGGGGAAACGATCGATTATGCGACCATGACGCAAATGGCCGGCGACGCCGAACCATTTTCCGCATTGATCAATCCCGACGATGCGGTATTCGCCAGCCCTGGCAACATGCCGGAAAAAATTCGCACTTGGTGCGAAAAAACCGGGCAAAAGGTTCCCTATGACAAAGGCACAATCTTGCGCGTTGCCACCGATTCGCTCGCACTGAAGTACCGCGAGGTTTTTGAAAATATCAAGGCCTTCACCGGGACATCGTTCAGTCAACTTCACGCCGGCGGCGGCGGCATCCAAAACGAACCTCTCTGCCAATCAACAGCCGACGCTCTCGGCATCGCTGTCATCGCCGGTCCCATCGAGGCTACCTCCTGCGGAAATGTGATCACGCAGATGGTCGGTACCGGCCACCTCGACAACTTCGAAACCGGACGCGAACTCATCCGCCGATCATTTGAATTCAAGACCTACCAACCCGACCGTAGCGCCGAGTGGAACGCCGCCTACGAACGCTTCAAGGCGCTGGTTTAAAAAACGCAGAGCTTCTTCACAAAGGATCGTGGGTATCTTGCCCGCTACGGCGCTGGTCGGCGCTGGTGGGAGAGCCAAGACTTCAAGAAGCAAGATTCAAGAGAAGATAAGCCTCCTCATCGCTTTTCAGAAATTGGAGCAGGAAACTCCAATGACCGCATGGAACAGGATGTCCGGCTACAATGAAGAGGCAGTACCTACAATATCCCCAATAAAACCAATCACAAATAACCAATCACTCTTCCACTTGGCGACCTTGGCGGTGAATCTTTTCTGAATGATTAGCCCCTGTCGGATCAATTCGTGACGCGCATCGGCATTAACACATAAAGGAAGGTTCCTTCAATGCGCAACACACCGGGACTCATCTCGTCGATGAGGTCGAGATAAACATGCTCGCTATCAAGCGCGCGCAGCGGGGCTTGGAGGAATTCAGGATTGAACGCGATCTGCATCGGTGGGCCCTGATAAATCACATCCATCGACTCCTGAGCTTCACCGACATCCGGAGAGTTCGCCGTCACCTCGATGCGATTTTCGCTGAAGACGAGCTTCACCGAATTTGCCTTGTCCGAAGAGAGCAGCGAAACACGGCGCACGGTCTCGAGCAGAGCCTCGCGCGAAATCACTACGCGCTCGTTGCTATCGCCCGGGATCACCTGACGGTAGTTGGGATAGTTGCCATCGATCAGCTTGCTGCAAAGCAGGGTGTCGCCGATCGCAAAGGAGATCTGATTGTCGTTCAGCTTCAAGATCATGTCACCGCTATCGCCAAGCAGGCGTTGGAGTTCCTGGACCGCCTTTGATGGGATGATGACATCCGTCTCATGCGAGGCGGGAAACTCAAGATCGGAATCGACCATTGCGAGACGGCGTCCGTCGGTCGCCACCAGCGTCATTTTGCCATCGCGGAACGAGGTGAAAATACCGTTGAGAACATAGCGGGTCTCATCGGTCGAGATGGCATAGGAGGTTTTTTTTAAACCATCGCGCAGGACATTTTGCGGAATGCGAAATTCCTTGGCGGCGGAGAAATCCGGCAATGGCGGGAACTCGCTCTCGCCGAGGCCGATGATCTTAAAGAATGACGGACCGCTGCGAATCGACGCGTGGTTCTTCGAATCCACCGACACCTCGACCTCGCTTGAGGGAAGTTCGCGAACGATGCTCACGAGGCGCTTGGCCGGCAATGTGGTGGCACCTTCTTTATCGATCTGAGCTTCGACCGATCCGGTGATGCCGACGTCGAGGTCGGTGGTGGTGAACTGCAGGCGCCCATCACGGGCGACGAGGAGAACATTGGAAAGAATTGGCAGCGTTGTGCGCGAGCTAACAACGTGCTGGACCTTTTGCAGACCTTCGAGAAACGCTTCCTTGGAAATACGGAATTTCATGAAATAAAACCGGGTGGTTGACCACGGGAGTTTCCGTTTTCGCGAGGGCTTGGCAAGCCTATCTGTTCATTTGGCCGAAGAATCCTTCGACGACCGCGAAATCAGCGCTTCAGCCGTGATTCCAGTCGCTCGATCATCTCCCGCATGCCGGGCTCACCTTCGACTTTCTCGACGACTTTCTTGCACGCATGGATCACTGTGCCGTGGTCCCTGCCGCCAAAGGCCTCGCCAATTTCAACCAGCGAACCCTTGGTCAGCGAGCGACTCAAGTACATCGCCACCTGACGCGGAAAAGCGATGCTCGCCGGGCGACGACGGCTGGTCATGTCGGCCAACCGCACATCGAAGTGCTCGGCCACGGTTTTTTGGATCGCATCGATGCTCACTTGGCGGCTGGCCTCCTCGCGAAGCAGGTCCCGCAGCAGGTGTTCGACCTTCTCGACCGTGAGCGCGTCGCCAGCCAACGAGACATAAGTCGCCACCCGCATCAGGGCCCCTTCGAGACGCCGGACATTGGTGCGGATTTTCTCAGCAAGAAACGCCAGGATCGACTCATCGACACCCACCTTCCAGTCGTGCGATTTCTTGCGCAAAATCGCGAGGCGGGTCTCCATCTCAGGGGCCTGCATCTCGACGGTCAACCCACACTCAAATCGTGAGATGAGGCGTGGCTCGAGGTTTTTGATTTCGCAGGCCGGCCGGTCGCAGGTGAGGACCACCTGATTGCGCCCATCCAAGAGAGTGTTGAAGGTGTGGAAAAACTCCTCCTGCGAGCGCTCCTTGCCCGCGAGAAACTGCACGTCATCAATCAACAGAACGTCGGTGCTGCGGTAACGCCGACGGAATTTCTCAAGTTCGCCGCGCCGCACGGCATCGATGAACTCATTGGTGAACTTTTCACAGGTCAGGTAGACGACCCGCGAGGCCGGGCGACGGCGCAAAATTTCTTGGCCGATGGCCTGCATCAGGTGGGTCTTGCCCAGCCCCGGGCCGCCGTAAATGAACAGCGGGTTGTAGCCGATCCCCGCCTTTTTGGCCACCGCTTCGCAGGCGGCATGCGCAAACTGGCTGTTGGAACCCACCACAAAACTTCCAAATGTGTAGGCCGGATTGAGGCCCGATCCTTTGATCCGCCGCTCAAGCGCCTCTCCCTCCAGCGTTGGCGCATGCCCAGCCCGAATGGCGGAAACCGAGCCACCATTGGCCGCCGCAGGCTCCTTGGCATCGTTCACCACCACCGCAACCTCACGCACGCCATCAAAGGCTTCGCAGACCGCCGCCCGCAGCTCCGGCAGGTAATTGGTCTCGATCCAAACTTGGTGAATCTCTCCGGGCACGGCCAAAGTGCCGACCGCATCGCTCACGCCCTTCCAGACCGCAGCTCCGAACCAACGCTGAAAGGCGTCCTCCCCCACGGCACCCCTCAACGCAACGCTCACCTCGCTCCACCCGTCTGCACCATCATCAATGTTGTGAATTTTGTTCGCCTCACACGCTGCCGCCTCAACCGATTCCATTGCTTTGCCGTAAATTTAAAAAGTTTCATTCCCATGCAACAAACCCACTTCATCGAGCAGTGGCGTCGTGCGATGGCGTTACTCTGAGCAAGCAGTTCGCGTGATGGAAAATAATTTTTATGACCACTCACCGCACATCGCAAAGCATGCGATTCCACAAGGGTTCCACGAAAAGATTTTTTTGAAACTTGACTGCGGATTTACTTCAATTTTCCAAAGCAAAACAAGACCCGCAATCGTGGTATTTTCCTATTCCATTGAAAAACAAGCACATTGCGCTGCTAGGGCCTCGTCACAAAAAATTTACATCGGCTCAAAAGTGCATCAGGCACTCTGCGCGCACATTCGCGCGTCACTGCGGAAGCACAATGCCACGGCCGCCGTCACCAATGTTCCGGCCATGATGCGCCACGGAAACTCAATCACCGGCATCCACGCGGGATTCTCGTACAAATGCACGCCCACGACCATATTCCAGAGGTCGTTCGGTAAATTGCTCAACAAGGCCACAGCCAAAAAACCCGCCAGCATCGCAATCGGATTTCCAAACTCGCTGCCTCGAGTACGCGTGAACAACGCCACCATGAAAATCCCCAACAACGAGCCGTAAGTGTAGCCAAAACTTCCCAGAATAATGCCGATGATGCTGAGCTCGGGGTTGTGCGCCTTGACGAAAGCGGTGGCGAGACCCACGCCGATCAGAATGAGCGTGAACCACAGCGTCGACCACTTGATCACACGCACCCGAGATGCGTCGTCCTCGGGGGTTTTGAACCAACGGAAATGAAAATCGCGCGAATAACTCGTTGCCAAGGAGTTCATCGCCGTCCCCAGAGATCCCATCGTGGTGGCCAAAACGCCTGCGACCACCAATCCCCTCAGCCCGCCAGGCATGACATTGATCACAAAGTACGGGAAGACCCTCGTGCTGTCCGGTTTACCCCCTGCCATTGGAAGATTTGCGTCATTCACGACATGACCGTAGTAGACGGAGAGCAGGATCCCGATGGTCAGCACGGCATAAGTCACCGGTATGTCGGCGATTCCCGATAGAATGGTCGCCAACGCGCTCTGTTTTTTGTCCTTGGCCGTCAGCATGCGTTGCACCATGTCCTGATCGGTACCGTGGGTGGCCAGCGTCACAAACAGCGAACCAAACAACGCCGCCCAGACGGTGAATTCGGTCTCTAACACGCTCTTGATTTTCCCCCAGGTGCTGTCCGCCGGTGCATCGCCCTCCCACTGCCATAGCCTCAGGTCACCCGCCGCCGTGAGATGCGATTTCGCACCTTCCCAACCACCGGGAATATGACCCAACAGGAAAAATACCGAAAATCCGAGCGCACAAAACAGCACCAGAATCTGCAACACATCGGTCCAGATCACCGCCTTGATTCCGCCAATCGCGGTGTAGGCGGCTGTCAGCAAACTGATCACCACCAGCGCCGCGCCGGTGAACCAAAATTGCTCCCAGCTTCCCAAGGGATTGTCCGGATTCATGCGATCCCAGATCACCAGCAGCAAGAGGGTCGGCACCCACAGGCGCGAACCGCTGGCCAAGGAGCGGGTAAGCAGAAATACACCGCTAGCAATGCGCCGCGTGCGCGGGCCGAAACGAGTTTCCAAAAATTCGTAAATGCTCACTACATTGTGGCGGTAATACGCCGGGATGAACACCGCACTGACGATCAGGCGCGCCAGCAGGTAGCCGACCATCAACTGCGCGTAAGTGTAATTTCGCGAACGAAACCCCTCGCCTGGAGAACCAAAGAAAGTCCCTGCGCTAATTTCCGAAGCGAGGATCGAAGCCAGTACCGCCCACCAAGGGATCGACCTTCCTCCGAGCGCAAATTCTGACACATTGCGGTTGCGGGTGCTGAAATGCACGCCTATCGCCACAATCACAGCGAAATAGATGCCGATGACAAAAAGATCGAACGCAATTGCTGACATGGCCCGAAACTAGTCTCATCCACGGTCAGTCCAAGCTTGGAATTGGGCAGAAAAATCAAGCCGGATAGGCCGATGAAATTTTCCCAGCCCACTCACGGGCCCGCGCCGCATAGTCCAACTCATCGCCCGCATAAAGAATGCCACGCGAGACATTGATGACGTCCGGCGCGCTGCGCCCAGCCGCAGCCAGTGAGACCAGATCGCCACCCTGCGCGCCCAAGCCGGGAATCAACAACGGCGCGTCGGGAAATTTCGCCAACACATCCGACGCATTCGTCAGACCCAAGACATAGCCAACATCGGTCGCTCGATCCTCGCGCGTTGCCCGCGCGCCAAGCGCCGTCACCAACTCAAAAACCGATCGCCCGTCCGCCAGTTGCTGGCGTTGGAAATCAGCCGACCCGGCATTCGAGGTGACCGCAAGCAGGTAGACACCTTTTCCCTGCCAATCGAGAAACGGCTCGATCGAATCGTAGCCGAGAAATGGATTCAGCGTCACTGCATCGACATCCCATGCGTCGAAATACCCCTGCGCGTAATATTTTTGCGTCTCGCCGATATCACTGCGCTTGGCGTCGAGAATCACCGGCACTTCCTTGGGCATCCCCTTGAGCAACTCGTCCAGCAAGCGAATGCCCTCAATCCCCATCGCCTCGAAGTAGGCCATGTTCGGCTTGAATGCCGCCGCATA
>CAIVXP010000310.1 GCA_903909905.1 Akkermansiaceae bacterium | reverse complement strand
TGACGGGTCGCCCGCTGCATGGGCTTTATGTCCACACATTCGAAGTACCATGCGCCCTACCTGCTTCCTCCGCCCCCTCATCCCCGTTGGTTTGAGACATCTCATCACCGCCTCATTCGCTTTCACGATGCTCGCCGGTGGCGCGCTCGCACAGGATTTGGAAGGTAAAACCATCTCTCAAGTCATCATCCGCTATCGCGGCGAAAAAACCATCAATGAGGAAGCGTTGCGCAATCAACTCCGCTCAAAGGCAGGCGATGCCTACCGCGCCGAGAATCTCGATAAGGACATCACCGCGCTCTACGAGTCCGGCCTTGTCGATGATGTGCGTTTCCTCGCAGAACCGAATGGCGACAAGCTCAACCTGATCGCCGAAGTCACCACCCGCCCAATGCGCGGCGGCGTCGGCTTCATCGGCAACACGATCTTTTCTGATCAAAAACTCGCCAAGGAAACCAAGCTGAAAAGCACGGGCGTGATGAGCGATGCGGAAATCCTCGAAGCACGCCGCAACATCGAAAAATATTATCAAGGCTATGGCTACCCTGACACCACCGTTTCCCACCGCATCCAGGCGACCGATCAAAGCGGCGTCGCCGACCTGATCTTCATCATCAACGAAGGCACCAAGAGTGAGGTCCGCAAAATTCGTTTCGAGGGTAACACGGTCTTTACCGACCCCGAGCTGCGCAAGGAAATGAAAGTGAAGGAAAAAGGCTGGTTCTCATGGCTCACCAAGTCGGGCCGCTTTGAAGCCGATCAGCTCGATACCGACCTTGACGCAATCCTCGATTACTACCGCAGCAAAGGCTACCTCCGCGCCAACAGCCCCGGCATGCGCCGCGAACCAGTCAAGGACGGCCGCGTCGACCTGATCATTCCGATCAACGAAGGTGAGAAATACACCGTCGCCGGAGTCGGCTTTGGCAAAATGACGGTGTTCAAGCCCGAGGAACTCCAACCCGCGCTCACTCTCACCGGCGAAAGCCCCTACAACTCCAAGAAGATGCGCGAGGACATCAAGATGATCCGCAGCTACTATGGATCTCGTGGATACGCCGATGCCGCCGTGAGCCCCGACATCCGCGACGCCGGCCCCAACCGCGTCAACATCATCTACCGCATCGACGAAGGCTCCCGTTTCAAGGTTGGCCGCGTCAACATCGCCGGCAACACCAAGACCAAGGACAAGGTCATCCGCCGCGAAATTCCGCTCAAGCCCGGCGACATGTTCAACTCGGTGGAGCTCGAGACCACCAAGGCCCGCCTCGAAGGCCTGCAATACTTCAGCGAAGTGCAAGCCAATGGCTCGCCCGCCGGCGGCGGCTACCGCGACATCGATGTGCTCGTCGAAGAGAAGGCCACCGGCTCGGTCGGCGTCGGTCTCGGCTTCAGCTCGATCGACAGCGTTGTCGGTTTCCTTACCCTCGAGCAATCGAACTTCGACCTCTTCAACCCCTGGAACTTCACCGGCGGCGGCCAGCGCTTCGCCACCAACCTGCGCCTCGGTTCGAAACGCTCGGAAGCGAGCATCTCGCTCACCGAACCATGGTTCCTCGACCAGCAACTCGCACTCGGCGGCGAACTGTTCTACAAACAGTCGACCTACTTCAGTGATTACTACGATCAAACCAACGCCGGTGGTGCTCTTTCCCTCCGCAAGCCGCTCGGCAACAAGGCCTCGATCAAGGGCGAGTATCGACTTGAAAATGTGAACATCGATTCGGAAGTCGATGCGAACGATTACGGCGGCACTGGTAACCTTTCGCAGCTTTCGGAAGAAAACATCGGCGGCGATTACCTGCGCAGCGCACTCGGCGTGAACTATGTTTACGACAACCGCGACAGCAGCATCCAACCGCGCAACGGCCACAAGTTCGATGCAGGCCTCACCTACGCCGGCCTCGGTGGTGATGTCGACACGATCAACCTTTCGCTCCAAGGCCAGAAATACTGGAACCTGAAGTGGGACTCGATCTTCTCGCTCAATGGTGAAGTTGCCTTCGTCGACAGCATCGGCGGCGATGAGATTCCGATCTTCGAGCGCATGTTC
>CAIVXP010000309.1 GCA_903909905.1 Akkermansiaceae bacterium | reverse complement strand
ACTTCAAGCAGTTAATGCAGGCCGGGCTCACTAAATCTGAGACTATGTTTTTCTCCAAGGCTAAAGGGATCACAAAACCTGATGGTAAGATCAAGACTGATGGGGATGCACTCAAAAGCGGTGAGGTTGGCTTCGCATACATCACTGATAGTACTGAGGGCATGAGTTCTGCAGGCAATCCTTCGCGAGTCATTTGTGCCACTCCAATGAATGCAGCTGGCGATAAGTTCGATGCCACCCCCTTTGACAAAAAGGCTGTGCTTCTCCGCATAGATAATAGTGCGGTTTCCGTGAATATATCGGTCCCCCCCGCTTCAACTGACAACACGGGTGATGCCATCTCTGGTGGAGTATCTGTAATTGATCCGGCGAGCGATATATGGGTTGGCAACACGCTAACAGTCAGGCCCCCATTGCAATAAGGAGTCATTCTCACACAGCAAGCATTCACGAAAACCGGGAGGGCGACCTCCCGGTTTTTTATTGCCCATTGGTCATGAATGGATGATGACAGGGGTGGAAACGCATGTCATCGAAACCGGAAACCAACGGGTTGATTCCCGAGCTGAGCGACAAGCCTGCGGCGGCATTTTTGCCGTATCCGGTGTCGACCCTGAGTCCGCCGATCATTCCGAATGATCTCACCTCGTTCAATACGCGTGGGATCTCCGAGGTGGAGCGGGATTTGCAACAGAAGCTGACCGAGATCCGAGAGGACTACCTGAAGGCGATCGACCATTACAATTGGAACAAGCTCGTCTACGAGGCGGAGATTCGCTTTGAGCCGGTGGTGGGTGGGGTTTACCACCTTTACGACATGGGTGGGCGTCGCGCACTTTCCATGGTCGATCCGGGCCAGTGGCCGCATCGGCATTTGGCGAGTTTGAGGTTGAATTATGATCGTCAGTGGCTGGTGGTCGAGACCGGCGAGGGGATTGAAGTACGGGAATTGTTTGGTGCTTTTCAGAGCTGAATTTTTGCTCCGCATTTCCGGGGCATGAACTTGCCAGCATCGGGTGGTCGGTTAGGCTGGGGGCGTGAAGAGTGAGTTTCCCGTTTCACCGCCGAGGGCATGGGCGGAGATTGATTTGTCGGCCTTGCGGCGAAATCTTTCGGTCGCGCGCGAGAGTGGCGGGGCCGATGTCATGGCTGTGGTGAAGGCTTCGGCTTATGGTCATGGATTGGAAAAGGTGGCCAAGGTTTTTGCTGATGATGGGGTGGCATTTCTGGGGGTGGCAAATGTCGGCGAGGCTCGAAGGATTCGCGATGCGGGCATCGATGCGCGAATTTATCTTCTGGGTGCGACATGGGATGCCGAGCGGGCGGAAATTGTGGCGCAAAATTGGACGCCCTGTTTGTCGAGCATCGCGGAGGCCGATCACTTCAATCAACTCGCCGCTGCGGCAGGTCGGCGTCTGAAGGTGCATCTGGCAATCGATTCCGGCATGGGGCGTGGTGGATTTTTGATTCAGGAACTTTCTGAAACAATGCCGGTGCTGGAGCGAATGGAGCATCTGGAGATCGAGGGCATAGGCTCGCATTTGCCATCGGCTGATGAGGACGAGGCTTTCACGCGGCGGCAGATTGAGGATTTTCGAAATCTGATCGAATCGCTTGGTGGTGAACGTCGTTTCAAGTGGCGTCATCTGCTCAACAGCGCGGGCTTGCTCGGTTATGACGGCGACCTTTGCAATCTCACGCGCCCGGGGCTGATGCTTTACGGCGCATCGCCGCTGGCCGAGCACCAAGGGAAACTCTCGACCGTGATGAGCCTGAAGTCACGAGTCACACTGGCGCGATGGTTGCCGGCGGGGCATGGGATTTCTTATGGGCGGGATTTTGTCACGCCAAAGGCGACCAGAGTCGCGACGGTAGGGATCGGCTATGGCGATGGCTATCCGCGGCATTTGTCGGGAAAAGGTGCGGAGGTTTATGTCGGTGGCCTGCGCTGCCCGGTACTCGGGAGAGTGACGATGGATCAGATCATGATCGATGTAAGCGCCGCGCCGGATGTGATGGAAGGCGATGAGGTCGAGCTTTTTGGCTCGCATATCCCGGTCGTCGACGTGGCGGAAAAAGCAGGCACGATCGCCTGGGAAATTTTCACCGGCATCACCACACGGGTGACGCGGGTTTATGTTTAGCTTGAAATCAGCCCGAAATCCGATGTCGGCTTTCAAATCCGCTCTGCTTAGATTTCAAATCCGAAATCGGGTTTAACATGATGACAAAAAACACCCGGTTGCCTCGAGGGAAACCGGGTGTTGGGTGAAATTCAGGGTTGTGAGGGATTACCAGTCGCCGCCGCCGCCACCTTTGTAGCCGCCGCCGCCTTTGTAACCACCACCGCCGCCACCACGGCGATCACCGCCGTAGCCGCCGCCACCACCTTTGTAGCCACCGCCACCGCCGCCTTTGTAGCCGCCGCCACCGCCGCCACCGCGACGCTCGCCGCCGTAGCCACCACCGCCACCACCGCGACGCTCACCACCAAAACCACCCGAGCCGGGTGCTTTCGGTTCCGATGCGTTCACGCGGAGTTCGCGGCCTTGATATTCGAAACCATTCAGGGCTTCGATCGCGGCATTGAGTTGACTTTGATCCCCAAGGGTCACAAAGGCGAATCCTTTGGATCTTCCGGTTTCGCGGTCCGTGATGATCTTGACCCTTTCGACGGGCCCGTGCGAGGCGAAGAGGCCGGTGACGTCTTCTTCAGTAGCGGTGTAGGGCAAGTTGCCCACATAGATGTCCATTTTGTCTTTTTCTAGTCACGCCATCACTAACATCACTTCCTGAGACCATGGCGTTGGAGACCAGACGAAGCGCTTCATACTGCAAGGGTGCAGCTTGAACAAGCGACTTTTTAAGGGGACGAGTAGCCGATTGCAAGGTTTCTTTTTGCTCAAAAAAGCAAAGGTTTATCAGGGATTTGGGTTGTTCTGGCGGGCTTTGGGGGGCGCTGCAGGGGCGATCGGCTCCGGGGCGGGTGGGGGTGAGAACATTACGCTTTCCCAGTTTGGTTTTTTGAGTGGGCCGGATCCGCGGAACTGAAACATGCCGTAAAAGGGTTTGAGCGGAAGGGTGATGATGCCGAGTAGGCCGCGGGCATTCATGCGCATGGTCATGTCGAAATCTTGGGTGTCGAGGTTGATCGAGCCATCGCCGGTGAAGGCCAGTGACTTGGTAGAGGTGCTGAAATCGCGCGTGCTGAGGATGCCGTTGCCGATGGTGAAATTGCAGAAGGCGTTGGCGGCGTGTTCGAAGCCTGCGTTGCGGTTGTTGAGAACGGTGCTGACGACAGGGCTAAGCGGGCCGAACATCGGCACGGAAAACAGCTCGGTATTTTCCATCGCGAGGAGGCCCTCACCGTTCATGGTGGTGACATCGCTTTTGGCCATCGTGAATCCGAGGCGGCCGGTGACCTCACCGCCGCCTTTCATGTTGAAACCGTAGGTATTGGAAAGCACGGGGATAGAGAGTGAGGACCAGCTCATATCGCCGACAAGCCTGCCGTCGCCGAGGAAATCGTATCGCGACTTGATTTCGCCATTGAATGCCTCGGCCTTGAACTTGTCGATGAGCACGCGGCGGTTGCGGATGCCGATGGTGGCGGAGGGTTTGGTGAGGGTGATGTCCTTGCCGAGGAAGATGTAGTTTGCGGCCGAGTCCGAATCGAAATCGATGTCGAGGAAAGTGCGGCCTGCGGGTGTGACGTCGACCTTGCCGGAGCCGCGGATGTTTGGTGGTTGGTGAAAGCGATAGGCCTCGAGGTCGTCGGCGGTCTTTGATGCGAAGAGGCGGATGAGCGGGGCAATCCAGAAGGGCCCGCGCACATTGACGACCTCGACCATTTTCTCTGCGCCAACATAGCGGATGCGATCGATTTCGGCGGTGCCGGTGCTTTTGCCATTGAAGGCGTTGCGCAGCGCGTAGTCGTCGTAATTGAAAACAATCCTGCCCTTGGTGAAATCGAGTTCGTGATGATTCACCCTCATGTCGCAGGCAGCGCTTTCGAGCGGCACTCCGCGGTAGTTCATGTTCTCGACCGATGCACTGCCCATGTAATCCCATGCGAAGCGATCTTCCGCGCTGCTCGTGCCTTCGAGGACCACATGGCACTTCGCGCCCTTGCGTTCGGAAAAATCCGCAATGACTTTTTCCAGTGGCTGACCAATGAAAAACGGGTGAAACACTTTGGCGGGAAAGGTCGACTCGATCGCGACGCGGCGGAGCGGGCCTTCGATGAGAAGTTTTCCGTTCGCCTTGCCGTCGGGGCGAGTGATGAGAATGTCCTTGAGGAAAAATTTGTGGTCTTGCATGGCAAAGATGCCGCTGAAGCTGTCGAAGCGGGTGTCGCGAAAAACAATCGACTGCAGGCTGGCTCGGCCGGTCGCTTTGATCAGTGGCGGACCATCGGGCTGGAGTTGAAATTCGCAATTTGCTTCGAGTTGTTGGGGCCCTTCAACGCTGAGTGCGCTTGGCTGTTTGATGTTGAGCCATGCCGACAAGAGCGATGGGATCTCGACGGATGAAATCAGGTCGAAGCGGCCCTGGCGTTTTCCGATATCGTAATCGGCGCGCGCGTCGAGTTCGCCGGCTTTGTCGGTGGCTTTGAGCGATGTGATGGTGAGAAGATTGTCGGCGAGTTCTGCTTCGGCCTTGAGCGTGTTGAGCGCGTGTTGGTTTTTTTCGATGCCCTCGGCGTCGAGTGTTAATTTCGCGCGGAACGATTCGTGGCGGTTGGTGTCGCCTTCGAGATCAATGCCGAGTCGCGGTGGTGAGGCTGGATCGAATTGCCAGGTGTTGAGTTGTTTGATGATTTTGGCGATCAGCTCGCGGCGTTGACCGAGTTGATCTTGATCTTGTGGTTTTGACACGTCCTGCAGGTAGCCGACTATGCGGGCGTTGAGGCTGACCTCGATACCGCTGATCGTGCCCTTGGTGTCGCGGATTTCCAATCGGCGCTCGCCGGGCATGAGGAGGGTGCCGCTGGCGTGGCGGATTTCGAGAAGCTCCGAGTTTGGATCTTCCGGTTTCACGGAGAGGGTGAGTCCGGCGTCCTTGAGTTCGATTTTTGCCAGCACGACTGCGCCGCGGGCGAGTTTGGTTTTATCGAGGTCGATGATGACGCGCTCGAGGTTGGCGATTTCCTTTTTGCGCGAAGCGTCGTCGAAGACTTTCACTTTTGCGGCAATGATGCCGCGGAACGGGTTGTAGGAGAGTGCGCCGATGGAAATGTGGACACCTTGTTTGGCGATTTCGCCTTCGATGGTGGCGCGCCATGATTCGGGCAGACCGCTGCGATTGAGCCACCAAAAGCCGACCGGCGCGGCGATCGCGGCGGTGAGGATGAGAAGGAACGCGAGGGTGCGCAGGTTCCTATTGAGGTGGAGGCGATGCATGTGGGGCGCTCGCGAGACTAGGATCGCCGGGCATGGAATGCAACTCAGCGGATCAAGCCTGCTTCGCGAAACGAGTAGTAGGGCGTGCGGCCAGGCGAGGGTTTGCCGATGATGACATGGTCGAAGAAGCGCAACTGCATGAGTTTGGAGGCCTCGATGATGCGGTGGGTCGCTTCCTCGTCGGCGCGGCTGGGGGAGGGATCGCCGGAGGGATGATTGTGAACGAGTACGAATCCGTAAGCACCGCGTGTGATGACAGGACGCAAAATTTCACGCGGGTGGGCGGAGGATTGATCGACGGTACCGATCGAAACCACGGTAGTTCCCGAGTGGCGTAGGCGGCTGTCGAGGGTGGCGACGATGACTTGCTCCTGGCTGAGGTGGCGAAGCTGTGGTCCGAAGATGTCGTGGATAATTTCTGCGCTGTCGAGGGGTCGGTCGTGGACCTGCTCGCGGGCGACGCGGGTGCCGAGCTCGAATGCGGCGGCGAGCTTCGAGGCCTTGGCAAGGCCGAGGCCTCGCTCCTTGGCGAGCTCGCTGACCGGCAGGCTACCGAGCGCGCCGATTGAGCCGTATTTGCTGATCAGCGTGCGACCAATCTCGATTGCACTGCGGCCGCGGATGCCAGTGGAAATGAAGAGGGCCATCAGCTCGGCATTGTCGAGGGCCGAGGGTCCGAGATGGGCCAGTTTTTCACGCGGACGCTCGCCATTGGGCATGTCTTGGATGCGGGTGCCGTAGAGGCCCTCTTCGAGGTCCGCAATTCGACAGAGTTTTGATGTGTTCATTTGAACAACATACAAGGACAATGGATTTAGGCAAATCGAAATGTGGGTGAAATTCTGTTAGAGCAATTGATTTCGCTGATTTCACAGATGGGGAGAGGATGGCGGTGCATCAACAATTCTCTAGAAAATCAGTTCAATCAGTACAATCAGAGGTCAAAAGCCGCCTTCATGATCGCTCGGTTCTGGCGCTGCGAGTTTGATGCGCTAGATTCCTGGCGTGCGCTGGACCTTGTTTTACGATGCTGACTGCGGGCTTTGTTCGGCGTTGATTGCTTGGATTGAGAAGCGTGACCATGGCGGGCGCATCTCATGCCTGCCCTTGCAAGGGGAAATGGCTCAAAACCGCGGATTTTCAGCAGAAATTGGCAAGGATGGAGGATCGATGGTGGTCGTGAGGGATGGGTGTGATGAAATTTTCACCGAGAGCGAAGCCTGCCTTGAGCTGGCTCGGGCTTTGGGTGGGGTTTGGCGTTTGGCGGTGATTTTGCGGCTCATTCCAAGGACTTGGCGTGATGCGGGATATCGCGCGGTGTCGCGTCATCGGCGCTCGCTGTGGCGTTGTGGTGGGAGCTGCGGCGTTAGTGATTCGGGCAAAAAACCGCCGCGGGATTGAATTGTGGCTCGGTCGGGTTCGGCCTGCGAAGCAATCCTGCCTTGAATTGCCGCTCTCGGCGTGCATTCTCACCGCCCTCCCATGGCTGGCCCGTTGTTTCAAGCACTCCCCGGATTTCGCGATTTCATTCCCCGTGAATGCGCGATCCGGAATTACCTGTTTGAGACCTGGCGTGCGGTTGCGCGGCGCTCGGGATTTGTGGAATACGAAACGCCGGTACTCGAGGACACGGCGCTGTATCTGAAAAAATCAGGCGGTGAGCTTTCCTCGCAACTGTTTCGCTTTGAGGATCAGGGCGGGCGCGATGTGACCCTACGCCCGGAAGTGACTGCATCGCTGGCGCGTCTCGCGGCCGAGCATCAGCGTCATTTCCCCAAGCCGCTCAAGTGGTTTGAGATCGGCCAGTGCTTTCGTTACGAGAAACCGCAAAAGGGTCGCGGCCGTGAGTTTCATCAATTCAAGGTCGATATCCTAGGCGAAGCCGGACCCGAGGCAGATGCCGAATTGATCGCGCTGTCGATCGAGACGATGCTCGCGTTTGGCTTCAAGCGCGGTGAATTCGTCGTGCGCGTGTCGGATCGCAAGGCGTGGGTCGACTTTGCAAAAGCCCATGGCATCGATGATGCCGCGCTGCCGGATTTTCTGGGGATCATCGACAAGTT
>CAIVXP010000308.1 GCA_903909905.1 Akkermansiaceae bacterium | reverse complement strand
GATCCTCTCGCTCTTCGGCGGATCCTCGCTGCGTGACTTCTCGGTCATGATCCTCATCGGTCTCGTCGTCGGCACCTACTCCTCGGTCTTCGTAGCATCGCCAATCGTGCTGTGGTGGAGCACTCGCAAGGGCAGTGACCTGCGCACCGATGTGCTTGCTACCGAACAAGCCGCCGAAGCCGCTGCCGCCGCGCCCTGATGCCTCCACATACAAACTTGAGAGTTGCGGATTGAACGGCTGATTCTAGGATCAGGAACCAGACAACGAACCATGCACATCAGCGACATCCTCAATAGCCCCGAACCTTCGCTGTCGTTCGAGTTCTTTCCTCCCCGTAACGAGTCGGCATGGGGAGAGCTCTACGAAACGATCCGCAATCTGGAATCGCTGCATCCTTCGTTTGTCTCGGTCACTTACGGCGCCGGTGGAACCACCCGCGAACTCACCCACGACCTGGTCCTGCGCATCCGCCAGACGACCTCGATCCCACCCGTGCCCCACCTCACCTGCGTCGGTCATACGAGGGAGGAAATCCACAGCATTCTCGAACGCTACGCCGCCGCTGGTGTCTCCAATGTCCTCGCTCTGCGCGGCGACCCCCCGAAGGACCAACCGGATTACGATTGGTCGAACGGCGATTTCCGCCACGCCTCCGATCTGGTCGCCTTCATCCGCGAGTTCAACCGCTCGGGCCCCCACCCCGACCCGCGTGGCTTCGGAATCGGCGTGGCAGGTTTTCCCGAAGGCCACCCGGCCACACCCAACCGCATGCTCGAGCTCGAGCACCTCAAGGCCAAGGTCGACGCCGGCGCCGATTACATCTGCACGCAGCTGTTCTTCGACAATCACGATTTCCTCGATTTCCGCGACCGATGCCAACTTGCCGGCATCGAGATACCCATCATCGCAGGCATCATGCCGGTGACCTCGCTGCAAGGCATGAAACGCATGGCCGAACTCGCCGCAGGCGCGCGCTACCCGGCCAAACTCATCCGCACCCTCAACCGCGCCAGTTCAAGCCCCGAGAGCGTCGAACGGGCAGGCATCCACTATGCCGCGGAACAATGTGCCAGCCTTCTCAATGAAGGCGTTGATGGCATCCACTTCTACACGCTCAACAAGAGCCACGCGACACACGAAATTTTCAAAAGCCTCGGCCTTCCCACCGCCAGCTGATAAGGCCCTTAAACAACGTGGGGCATCTCAACCCTAACGCTCAAATTCCCGCGCGAAGGTCCTCACATGTTGCGCCACTCATAAACATCCTCTGCCTGCTTGAGTGTTACATCGTAGAGATTTCCGAGTACAGGAACCATGATCGGAACACGCCCAGTCGCCGTATCCACGGGATACTCCCGTTGCAAACGGTCAGCCCGCTCAAACGCATCCTTTGGCAGCGTGATCCTAAACATTCCTTCGTAACGAAGCATGCGGGACATACGCTCGGACGCCTGATTCCGAAGTTGCCGCAATTCGTTGTTCGAGCTCAAACGGTCAAAGAGTGAGCCCCCCTCACCGCGATCACCTCCCTCACCCCATCGTTTGGATGCCTCTCCTGCCGCTCTTCTCAGAGTAATGTCCGCTTCGGCCTTTTGGGCGATGGCTTTGGATAAAAAGGCATCATCCTCACTATCGAAGATCACCGAACCGGAAGCGGAATCACCTTTTGCCACCATTTCTTCGATCTCTTTCTGCGTAGGCAAGCGCACCTTCATGCTTCCATCAAGTGTCAAAAGCTCCTCACACCTTAGGTTCACTTCTGACAATTCCAGCCCCCCATTGATGGTACGAAACTGGAAGCCACCTTCGCGGAAGTCAACCCGATGGTAATTTCTGGAATAATCCACCACCGAAAGCGCCTTAAGCAGGTGCACACGGTCACGCAGCGTGATGGTATCCTTACCATCCATCAACACTTGACCTTCAAAACCGATGCCCTCGGAACTATTGGTCGATCCGAACACCTTGAAATCACCGGACAGCGTTCCCTCGATGTAATTCCTGGCAGCAGGGGGAATGATCCGATCAATGGCAACACCACGAACCTTAATCGTCCCCTCAACCTTCGGGCGCTCTCCTGTTACCACCCGCATACCGGTCATGTCGATGGTCCCAGCCCCCTGTTTCAGCTGGGCCTTTTCAAAGAAAATCTCTTCAGGGGAACAAACAATAACCATCTCAACGATCTCCACACGATTGAGCCAGTTTTGACTCAGGTATCCACCTTTGAGAATAAGTCTCCATAGATCATTGACGCGTTGCATCTTGATGCTTGTCGATTCGATCGCCCCCTGGGTGCGCTCGGAATAACCCCAGCGCAGGTTGGCTTCCGCGATATCAAAGGAACGAACCTCGACCCTCTTAGGATTGGCAAAAAAAGCCTTCGAAATCTTGGCTGCACTTTCCGTATCGTCAGCCCCCGCCCTCAAGTCGATGTCCAACTTGGAAACGGCAACGATGCCCGGACGCCAAACACCCACTATTCCATCGAGCAAACCCATTTTACAGCGAATATTACGGGCCTCGAGCGATGAATAAAAAGCATTGCTGCCGCCTTCCGCGGCGAAGCGGCTCAATTCCATCTGGCCTTGCAAGCGCTGAAACCCGCGCATTTCCACCTCGGATGCAGACAAGCCTGACGCCAGACTCTCCCTGAATTCTCTAATGAAACCTGCGGATTCGGTCCTTTTCTCAAGGTAGATCCACAGACCAGCCGCACAAATCAGCAGGAAAACCAAAAAACGGAACATCAAGTTCGCGAAATGGTAGATCAGACGACCCTTCATGCCTTTGCCCGAAATCGAGTAGCGCACCTGGAACCAAAACCCCTGGCTCGATACCCACTGGCTCAAGCGCTCGTCGAAAGTGTCTAATTTTTGGGTGATCATGCGTTCGCTAATTCTCCTCACGGGCATTGAAGCGTTTCCGCCCCCGCTGCGCTAGGGGAAAATTGCCTCGCTTGAGGCCCTGAAACCCATTATCAAGCTCCCGCGTGGAAACCAATGACTACAAAGTCCGCCTAGAAATCTTCGAGGGACCCCTCGATCTCCTCCTATACCTGATCAAAAAGGACGAGCTCGACATTCAGTCGGTCTCCATAGAGCGCATCACGCGTCAGTACCTCGACTACATCAACACCTTCAAGCTGCTCAATATCGACCTCGCCTCCGAGTTTATCGTCATGGCGGCCAACCTAATGTATCTAAAGAGCCGCACATTGCTTCCGCGCGTCGACCAACCTCCCGAAGAGGATGCCGAAGAGGATGATCCGCGCTGGGAACTGATCCGCCAGCTCATCGAGTACAAAAAATTCAAGGATGCGGCGGGTTTTCTCTCGCTGCGCGAAATCGAACAGGAAGGACGCTTTGCCCACCAACCCGACCCGGGCGACAAGGCACCCGAAGAGCCTGCCACGCTCGCCGAAGTCTCAATCTTCGATCTGATCCGGGCGTTCCAAAATGTTCTCAAACGCTTTGAGGAGTCCCACGACTTTGGGGACATCATCGACGATCGCTTCACAGTTTCCGACAAGATCGACCTGCTAATGACCAGTTTTGCACCAGGTCAAACCCGGCGATTTGAGGAGCTTTTTCAATCCGCCACCACCAAGGCCGAGGTGATCGTAACCTTCCTCGCCCTGCTCGAACTGATGAAGCTCAACCAGTTTGTCGTGCGCCAAAGTGAATTGCTCGGAGATATCGTCATTGAAAGACGCGAAACTCCCGCGGCCGGCACAAACGAGGAGAACAACGAAAGCTCGGAGGATTGAAAAAACGACCCTCGAAAAGGCTATCAACCCACGCGGAAAACGATCCGGGCCTTGGTAAGGTCGTAAGGTGACATCTCCATTTTGACTTTGTCGCCAACCACAAGGCGTATGAAACGCTTGCGCATTTTTCCTGAGATGTGAGCAAGCACCTCATGACCGCTCTCTAGCTTGACGCGAAACATTGTGCCTGCGAGTACCGAAGAAATCTCACCATCGACCTCCACAGCCTTTTCTTCATCGTCGGGTTTGGCAGCGCGCTTGCTGGGACCGTAACGATTGCGACCACCACCGGATGGGCGGCGTCCTTTTTTGTTTGAGCGTGGAGGCATGTTGATGATGATGAGATCCGGCAATTGAGACACAACTGCCAACGTGGTTGGCTTAACGCCAAGGGCCGCGACCATCAACCTAAAAATCAAATGCGTCGGCAACCCATGGCCTTTTCCCACAACCACGCTTGCAAAAGGGCCGAGCAAACTCCACTTTTACGACCGCTAGGACCTTTAATTCCAAGCAATCGATTCTCCATTTCAACACCATGCCCGAGATCCGAGAAAACGAACTCACCGCCGCCGCCAAACCCCTGTGGCTTAAGGCGCTCACGGCAGCACAGGCTTCCAACCACGACTACGCCATTACCCTGTTGCAAAGTGTCCTAACTGACAATCCGGGCTTCCTCGAGGCACGAAAGCTGCTGCGCAAATGCGAATTGCAACTCACCGGTGGCGTAAAGAAAAAATCCGGCCTTTTCGGCATCCAGACCAGTGGCATGGGGCTGATGAAAGTCCAAAACCAAGCCAAGAAAGATCCGCTCGGCGCGCTCTCTCTCATTGAGAAGGAATTGGAAAAAGACCCATACAACGAAAGCGCGAACGACCTGCTTTTCGAAACCTGCCTCAAACTCAATTTTTTTGATACCGCCGCCTTCGCACTTGAAACCGTCCGCAACGGCACGCCCGAGAACCCCAAGCTCCTCAAAAAACTCGCAGCCTTCTACAGCTCACGCGAAATGTACGAACTCGCCGGTGAGGTCTACAACGACATCATCAAGCACCACCCCACCGACGGTGAAGCGATTAAGGGTGCTAAGGACGCCACCGCTCGCGCATCGATGCAAAAACAACGCTGGGATGAAAATGCTAGCATGCGGGATTTGATGCGCGACTCAGCCCAATTTGAAGAATTGGAAAAAGCCTCGCGCACCGGACTTACCCGCGAACAACTTGAAGAGCGTCGCGATAAAACGATCGAAAAATACAACACCAACCAAAATCACCTCGGCACCGTCAAGGATCTCGCCAGCATCTACGAGCAACTTGAGGACTGGCAAAACGCCCACTCATTTTATCAGTGGGCTTTTTCTCTCAGCAGCGGTGATGTGGCCCTCGAGGCAAAGGCCTCAGCCATGAAGGACAAAGCGATTGAGGCCGATCTGCGCGCGCTCGAAAAAGCCGTAGCCGCCGATCCCTCCAACGCTGAACTCCGCACCGCCATGCAGGCTCGTCAGGCTGAACGACTCGCAGACCAGGTGCGCGAGGCCCAGCGACGCGTCGATCAAAACCCCACCGACCCGCAACTGCGCTACGAACTGGGCAACGCACTTTACAAATCCGGCAACCACAGCGCCGCCATTCCCCACCTCCAGCAGGCCACCCGCAACCCCCACATCCGCACCAAGGTTCTCCTCTTGCTAGGCCGCACCTTCAAGGCCAAGGCTATGTTCGATCTCTCGATCAAGCAGCTCTCCGACGCTCTCGCCGACCTCCACGCGATGGACGACACCAAGAAGGAAGTCCTCTACGAAAAAGGACTCATTCACGAGGAAATGGGCGACATCCTATCAGCACTCGATTGCTTCAAGCAAATCTACGAAGTCGATTACGGCTACCGCGATGTCGCCAAACGCGTGGAGTCATCCTACGCCTGAGCCGCCACACGCTCAGCGCGGCATCAGCGTCATGCGAAAACGGTTGTATCGGTCGTTCGGACGGAACAACCAACCCGGATTGCGATCGATCAACTCGTAACCAGTAAGCATGAACTCCGGCAGAAACTGGTTGCTGTTCGGATCATAAACTTCCTTGCCCGTGTAATTGCCCCTGATTCGATACTCGAAATTGTTGTCCTGTGCGTAGCGATTGCCAGACGGGCCATCCTCGGAAAAACGGTCCGGCACGCGCATCTTGTCCTCCCTCATCATCACCAGTTTGCCTCGATTCCAATCCTGCCTTGGTTTGCGCAGATATCCCCAAAAACGCGTTTTTTCGACGAAATATCTTCTGCCGTAATAAAAATCACCGGTCGGTTCCGCTGCAACTTTTACATTTCGTTCATCCTGCGTCGGACCACCCATGTTACCCGACACCCCAGAAGAAATTCCGCAACGGGACTGAGTCAGTACCAGCACCACAATACCCGCTAATCTCATCCAGGATTTTGCCATACCCAAGAGCGTGAAAAAACTTCCCACTAAAGGCAAGTACTGAGAGTCCGTATCATCACTCACCTGCCCGCTCAACGCAACGGAGCAACATCGAACACCTTGTCAGACAGAACCCAGTCTTCAGCCAAAACCCGCTTGATCTCATACTGCCGCCGCTCAGCTCCCTCGGGTCGGGAAAGTTCAAGAATCGTACGATATGACGGCACGTTGTTTTTACCTCTCATCTGAACCCTTTGCATGATGCCCGACAACGCGGCGGCCTGAGGCGAACCAACCCTGCAATACCCCAAAAGGATTTGGTCAGACTCTCGACGCGCCATTGCGTAACAGACCCACTTGCTCTCATCAATGAACGGGCCGTTGTAATAATTATCGTATGAAAACCAAACCCTCACCATCCCTTCGACCGCCTCGCCCGAGATAAACGAGTCCCACCCCGGCAAACATTTGCCCGCAAATGAGTCAAAATCAACCTGCCAGACGCCACTCTGATTAGGTGTCAGAAACACCTGCAACGAAGTAATTTCTTCGCCATTCTTCCAGTTGAGCAAAACACCCTCCACCAGCATGTCATTGACATCGATGCTACCAAGCCACGAGACGCCACTCGGCGCACCACGCTTTGCATGCTGTTCCTTCAAATACTGAAGGGCCGCGCCCACTTCGGTCGATCCAAGCCGAAAGTTTGCCTTCACCGTCGCCTCGTCGCTCGCCGCGATCGACTTGTTCACGATCGCCAATGTCTCATCTTCGGAAGGAGATTTAAACCTCGATTCGACCCGCTCAATGATTGGCGAGTACGCAAGCCTTTCAGCAGACGCCACCGCGTCCATTTTTTGCCTCTTGCTCAGCCACATCGAGCAAATCACCAGCACAGCCAAAAGCGTGAGTAAGAAAATCGAGATGGTGATACCACGCACCTGCTTGCGTCTGTGTTGACGCCTCCTGGTACTGCGGCCACCGCGGCTGTGACGCCTTTTTGGCGCACTCGAGCGACTGATTCTCTCAACCCGGCCAATTTGCGGCGGATCGCCAACCGCTCGCCGCGACGGGCGCGGGCTGCTCGATGGCTTGACGATCTCAGAATCCATATTCTTAGAGCCTTCATAGTCTTGCAGTCCCTGCCCGGCAAGCCATGAGATAGAAATTTCCACCGATTGCCACTTGGCATAACGGGCCATCGCAGGGATTCTTCAAACGTGGCACGCATCCTCATCACCCTTGGCGACCCTGCCGGCATTGGGCCGGAAATCGTCGATCTCGCACTTGCCTCTGGCCAACTCCCGCAGGAACACGATTTCGAAATCATCGGCAAATGCGGCACCACCATCCCAGGGAGACCCGATGCGCAATCAGCCGCCGCTGCGCTTGAGGCTCTTAAATTCGCCGTGAGTGAACTCAAGAACGGCCATGCCGCCGGAGTGGTCACCGGCCCCGTCTGCAAACATCAACTCAAAGCCGTCGGTTTCGAGTTCCCCGGTCAAACGGAGTTCTTTGCCCACGCCTTTGGTGTCTCACGCTTCGGCATGTTACTCACTGGCAGTCATCTGACGGTAGGCTTGGCAACCATTCACGAACCGCTCGCACGCGTACCGAGTTTGCTCACTTTTGATTCGATTTTCAACATTGGCTCGCTCACAGCGGAATTCCTCCAAAAACGTGGCATCACCAATCCGCGGATAGCCGTCGCCGGACTCAACCCGCATGCCGGTGAAAACGGTGAGTTTGGTGACGAGGAACTACAAATCATCGCTCCGGCCATCAAGGCCCTCAACGAACTGCAAATCGCCAAGTTTTCCGGACCGGGCGTTCCCGATGCCATCTTTCGCAATGCTGCTCAGGGTGCATTCGATGCGGTACTGGCCATGTACCACGACCAAGGCCTAATTCCCCTCAAGCTTCTCGACTTCGAAAACGCAGTCAATGTCACGCTCGGACTACCCGTCATACGCACCAGCCCGGACCACGGTACCGCCTATGATATTGCGGGAAAAAACAAGGCCGATCCCTCATCAATGATCTCCGCCATCAAACTGGCATGCGAACTTGTAGGCTAGAGCAGTTTGCGAAAATTTAAAATCACTACTACCTCGAATTTTTTTGCATCCCATTCATCAACGGCTACGGATACGACAATATGCTCTAGAGGCCGAGAAAATTTCCGATCAGGCGCAGACCGGCATTCTGACTTTTCTCCGGGTGAAACTGGCAGGCGAGAACGGTGCCTACCTCAATGGCCGATGCAAATTCATCCACACCATATGCCGTGCGGGAAGCAATGATCGCCCCATCCTCGGGCACGGGGAAGTACGAGTGGACGAAGTAAAAATACGGCGCCTCACCGAGACTCAGCCAGTTCTTGAGATCCGCTCTCGCCAGCATCGCGGAATTCCAACCCATGTGCGGGATCTTCAAACCCGGCGATTCGGTAAAGCGCCGCACACGTCCGCGAAACAATCCAAGTCCCGACACTCCAGGACTTTCATCGCTTGCATCAAAGAGAATTTGGTACCCCAAACAAATGCCGAGATACGGCCGCCCGGCGGATACCCACTCGCGGATGAGATCGGTAAGCCCGCGCTTCTCCAGCTGCGCCATGCAATCGCCAAAAGATCCAACACCGGGAAGCAGAAGATGCGTCGCGCCATCAAGCTCGCCAGCATTTGCAACGATCTCAGGCTCAACACCCAAGGCCCGCAAGGCATTGGCAACACTGCGCAGATTGCCCGCGCCGTAATCAATCAAGGCTACCTTCACAGCGCATCCTTGGTGCTGGGGATCCCTTTAACCCTGGGGTCGATCTCACAGGCATCGCGCAACGCGCGGGCAAGCCCCTTGAACACCGCCTCGGCAATGTGGTGACCATCTCTGCCGTAGAGCAGCTCAATGTGGATGTTCGCCCTCAGATTGGACGCTACCGCGCGACAAAATTCCTCCACCAATGAAAATGGCATGTTCGGAGCCGATGGCGTCCCGGCCGGCGCGCGAAACTCAAGATGCGGACGGTTGCTGAGATCCACCACCACCCGCGCCAATGTTTCATCCATCGGCAAATACGCGCACCCGTAGCGACGAATGCCAACCTTTTCACCAAGGGCTTCACGCAGGCAGTCGCCGATCACAATGCCCGTGTCCTCCACCGTGTGATGGATGTCGACATCGATGTCACCCACGGTCTTGAGGCTGATGTCAAAAAGTCCGTGCTTTGAAAACAGGGTCAGCATGTGATCAAAAAAAGGCACACCGGTATCAATCGAGGACTCACCCGAACCATCAATCAGGATCGCGAGGTCAATCTGGGTCTCCGCTGTCTTGCGACTGCGCTTGGCACTACGTGGGGTCATGATGATATAGGGTGAGTATTGGGACTTGCTTCATTTGGCCACCGACTTGGCGCCTCCAGGAGATTTTGTTTCTGCAGCAGGTTTGGTCTCCGCGTTAGGTTCGGCTACAGTGGCGGATATTACATCTTCCGACTGCTTGGCGTCGGCCTCTGCTTGCAGAAGCGCAATGTAGCGATCCGGCAACATCGCCAATTTCGCCATTTCGATCGAAGCAGCAACCGACGGGCTGTTTTTATCAGCTGCTCGCACCGACCGCAAGGCATCTCGAAAGATCCTACCCCCATCGGCTGATTTCTGGCCAACCGTCGCCGCCAGCCTGGCATCTTCCTTCTTTGCGCGAGCCAGATTCTCCTGAATCGAAACCTTAGAATAAGCATCCACCGTTAGCCAATTGGCCTTCGCATCTTTCTCTGCCTTGTTGATCGCAGCAAGCTGCGAAGCTTCATCATTGATCGCTTGCTCCGCATCACGCCGCGGTATCGGCGACATACGCTGCAAACCGATCTCCCGCTCTCTCAACCGGAGATCAAGCGTCGACTGCATTTCCTCAAGCTCCGACGCAAAGGCCCGTACCACTTGTTTCATCCTGGGCAGTAAGCTCTTGCGCACCTCGCTTTGTGCAAAATCTCTTTCAAAGTCCTCAAAGGCCCGCAATGCCTGCACACAAGCGCCCACTTCAATAAGTCGCCGAATCCGTATCTCCGCAACACGCGCATCCATGTCGAAAGCATCCAAACTAAAGTCTTCAGCGCTCACCATTTTGCCATGAATCTTCGTGGCACCAACCAGCAATTCGTTGGCCTCTTGCTTCAAGGTTGCAAGCATCGCTTTTGCCTGATCCGTATGCGGGGAACTTGATGTGTCGTTGATGAACTTTTCTACCTCATACATCCTGCGCTCATAATCCTGCAACGTGAGCAAATCCGGTGTGGGTACGTATTTGGAAATTTTCTGAAAGGCTTCAGGAGCCACCGCTGCCCGCTTGACATCAAGCACCTTGTCTTTGGGTATCAATCGCTCGTCTCTGATACTAGCCGAAACCCTAACCTCCACCCTGTAGCTCGCCGCATCTTCCGCAAGCACCAGACATTCAAGCTGCTCTCCCGATTTCATCACTAGCACGTCAGCCATCAGACATCCGGAGCCAAACAAACAAACCAAGAAAAAGGAAAATCGGTGATTCATGCGGACACGGAGAAACAAATACAAAATTCCCTCAACAGGATAGCCTAAAGAACTCACTCCGGCAAGACGCCTTGCCGTAGGTCCCCGGCCGTGTGCGCGATCTTCTCCGTGCCATCGGCAAAGACGATTTTGACCGCGCCTTCCGGTACATCCTCACCCGCATTTCTCACGCGCCTGTGAATGAGCCTCGGCGAGAGTTGTTCAACGGCTCGCGCCAACTCATCGGACACTTTGGTGCCCATGATAACGCTCACCTTGTAATGCCGAACGATCGTAGCCAGAATGAGATCGGTGTGCATGATCGGTCTCTCGATCGCAATAACAGGCAAGGGCGTTGCCAAATCGCTCAACTTCGCAACCAACGGCCTTCCCAATTCAGCAAGACGTCCCTCCGCCATCGAGAGCAATCCGCAGGTTGAGTCATCAAAAATCATGGCAAGGTCGGTGATCCGCAAATCGATCAATTTGGCACTGTCGGGACATTCCTTCAGGAAGGAATCGCCAATGAACAATTCGGCAAGCGTCGTTGCCACATCCTCCGACCAAATGTACCAAGTGTCGTCGAGCGTGATCGCCGCCACATCAAGCACAGACTGCAAGCACAGCGCGTATAGAAACGCGCGACCGGCGCCGACCGAATCCGGGGCTTCCTTGTTGTACATGCGAAGCTGCGGCCCGACCGCAAAGGCCTCTCTTGCATGCTTGAGCAGGGCTACCGCCTTGTCACGATAAACATCAGCACCGCTTGCAGCAAAGGCAGCCGCGTAGGCCGATACCATGCGAAAAGTCGCGCCCGCATGTGCGCAGTTGTCGCGGCGCACAGGTCCAAGACGGGCCTCACGCGCTGCCAGCAGCTTTGCCCGCGCGAGATTGTAGCGCGGGCGGAACTCCTCCACCCCCAACGACAAACTCGCCGCGATCTCTTCGACCGTCGCCTTCATGCCGATTGTGTTCTTGCGAAAGAAGGTCCTTTTCGGATCATCTTCCGATGGCAAATTGCCGAGCCTTTCCATCCCTGTAGCCTTGATCCACCAAGCGGCATCCTCGGGCCCCAGCAACTTTTCAACCTCATCAACAGTCCACATCCATTTGTCTTTGTCCTGCGGCAACTCAAGCCCGATCGAAAAAAGACCATCCGGCGTGGAAAACTTTTTTTCTGCAAAACTGATGGCATCAAATGCCCTGTCCAGTGCCCGTTTGTCCCCCGTGCTTCGATAAACCTCGATCAACGCCACCACCGCCCTCGCTTGGGACGGACAATCGAATGAAAAATTCGGCAGGGACCAAGTCCTGCCCATTCTCGAAACAAAAAAACCACCTTCAAGCGGATCAAACATCGCGCTAGGCATCAGGTCATCAGTCAGGCCGCGCGTCATTTCAAGACACTTCTCTCGCAAATCGAGGGGCAAACCAGGACGACGTGACACCGATGCAATCAACTCAAGCGAGCTCGCGGGAAACAGGCCGCCGGACTCATCAAGATTTCTCGATAAAGGGTCGTACAGAGTTGCCAGTTGGCGCAAGCCGCGGACCGCATCAATCTGCGGCTGCTGACTCGCCACTTTGCTAAGCTTGCGCTCACGAAACTGACTGCGCCGCGCCTCGTTGTCCATCGCGCTATTCTTAAGAACGTAGTGTTTTGAATCGCGCCACATTTGCGAGATCACCTCATGGGATTTATTGAACAAATCCGCCGTGGTCTCGGTCTCCGAAACTTGAACCGGTATCCATGCCACAGGATTTCCTTCGTAAGTGAGCCACATGAAAAACGGCAGCTGAACGGGACTGTTGATCTGGGCGCAAAGATCCGGCACCAGCAGCGCAATCTCGCGACATGCATCGCCATCAATCAAAATCGGCACATATTGCTCATTGATCGCGGTCACGATGGAGGCGTCCCGCGTGAGTTGGTTCAACACCGCCTGGCATCTTCCTTGTTGAGGAAGGGCAATCACACAGAAAAGCATGCGATTGGTCGATTTCGCATGCTCAAAAGTCTCCTTAATCCAAGGCTGCCAGTGGATCGGCGACGAGGCCTGGCTACTGTAAAGTGCTCCAGGTAACGAACCCAAAGCATTGGCTTGGAGCTCCGCCGGCAAATCCGCCAGGGAGGGACTCGCTCCCTTACCCGAATCAAGCTTCCGGCGACAAGAGCTGGAACCGAAAAGTAACACCAGAAAAAGGGTGAATACGCTGACCCGGGTTTGAAATTTCAGACTGTTCATAAAATTGGGTTTCTGAGTCTCGCATAGCAATTCTCAGTTGGTATCGCAAAATGAAGAAAAGACTTCCGATGTGGCAAGCCAAAGCTATCTTTTGGCAGCAAATTTAACAATCGCGTGATTAGCATTGCCGTATCCAGCCAAAAAGGCGGAGTGGGAAAAACCACCGTCTCAATCAACCTCGCCCACGCCTTCGCGCTGGCAGGTATTCGTACCCTCCTGATCGATGCCGACCCGCAGGGTTCCGTCGGCCTCTCGCTCACCCGCCAATCGAGATTGCTCGCAGGCTTCTACGATAACCTCGCCGACCCCGGCCTCACGCTCGACCAATTGATCGTCCCTACCCGGCTCGAGACATTCTCACTCATGGCCAGCGGCCAGGCGGGCGACTATGACACCGGCGGCAGCATGGGCGCCCACCTCGCAAGAGTGCGTACTTTTCTCCATCAAATCTCCCGCCGCGGCTTTGACCTCTGCCTCATTGACACCGCAGCAGGCCTCTTCGGCGTCTCGGGCGATGTCATTGCCTCCAGTGACGCGGTGATCATTCCCCAACAAGCCGAGCCGCTCGGCATTCGATCCGTACCCAAGCTACTCGACGGACTTGCCAAACTGCGCGTCATGAACCCCCGCCTCCAAGTTCTTGGCGTTTTGCTCACCATGGTTCAGGAGGACCTCGAAGACAGCGCCGACGCCGCCAAAGCCCTCCGCGAATTGTTGCCAAACGAACTGGTCTTTCAAAGCCAAGTGCCGCGCGATGGCATTTTCATCAAAGCCAGTGCGCGCGGATTGCCGGCAGGCGTCATGGAAAATGGCGCACCCATCCGAAAAATCTTCGACGATATCCGCAGCGAAATCACCCGCAAAACCGCCTCACCCGACCTCACCCCCCGCCACGCATGAACCCCATCGATACCTGGGTCGACACGGATGAAGTCCGGCGCCTTGCACAACGACTGGTCACACCAGCCAAACAAAACACACCAAGTGCCAAAGAGTCTGGATTTGGTGACGGCTTCGTCGGTTTTGCCGAAACCCCATCCGAAACCGCCCCCCTTACCCCACCCGTTTCAGCACTCGCGCTGGAACTGCCATCCACCGACACGCCCACATTCAAATCTCTCGCCAACTGGCTACATGCACACTGCGCCGCCACAGCGGTTTTTGTGATCAATCTCGAGGGCCAAGTCCTGTTCGATGAAGACTCCACGCACCTGCATTTCGCTGCACGCGGCATGGCCCTCAACTGGAAGATCCGCGATGCGGTCAAACCCGTGCGGTTACTGGTCCACGCGGGGCAATTTCTCGAGCTCGTACCAGTCAACCACGCGCAGGGCCGATTGATCCTCGGAATCGTTGTTCCGCAAGCTCTGCAAGCATCGACGCTAAGCACGATTCGCGAAAAAATCGCTCTGTCTTGAACCGGCGCGCCTGGGCGACTCAACCATTCGGACCATCTCAATACCGGTAATGCGGACGGCACCCGTAAGGCCGATACCCGTATGGCCGATGATACGATCCATGGTAGTAATGATGGGAATGGTTATGATCGTTGGCGAGTGCATAACCCAAAACTCCAGCCGCCGCGATGCCGACTGCCGCAGCCCCGGGATCAACCGACTGGACCGGACGTCCATAGGCATCGTAGGTGGTCATGCAGCCAATTCCACCAAACGCGCATGTGGTAGCAACAAGAGTGAAGGTGGCAAACTTGCGGGCAAGAGAGTTTTTCATAGCTGTGAAAACACAAAAAACCATAAATGATCGTACCGCAAATGGATTTTCAAAAGATCAGCGGGCCGCCGCGAGCACATGATCCTTAGTCATGCCGAGCTCCTTCATCGCCACCCCGCCGGGGGCGCTGATGCCGAAGCGGTCGATGCCAAGCACCTTGCCGGCGCTGCCAACATACTTCCACCACAGCGCGCTGACACCAGCCTCGATCGCGATCCGCTTGGTGCAGGCCTGCGGCAAAACGCTTTCGCGATAATCGTCGCTCTGGCGGTCGAACAATTCAAAACAAGGAATCGAAACCACGCGCACCCCATCACCCAACTCCGCAGCCGCTGCCATCGCGTGCTGCAACTCGGAGCCGCAGGAAATCAAAATGGTCTCAAGCTTGCCGCTTTCCTTTTTCACGACATAGCCACCGCGCAGCACTCCGTCGCGACGCGCGTCGACCGAGAGCTCGTTCATCAACGGCACGGCCTGGCGCGTCAAGATCAGCGCCGTCGGACCATCCGTGCGAGACATCGCCGCGACAAAAGCTCCAGCGGTCTCCTCGGCATCGGCCGGACGAATGACATCGAGGTTCGGAATGACCCGCAGGCCGCTCACGGTTTCCACCGGTTGGTGGGTCGGACCATCCTCGCCGACACCGATCGAGTCGTGCGTGAAAATGTAAGTCACCGGCAAGCCTGCCAACGCCGCGAGGCGGATCGAGCCGCGAAGGTAATCAGCAAACACCAGGAAGGTCGCACCACTCGCGCGGAACAATCCGTCATACGCAATGCCATTGCATATCGCGCCCATCGCATGCTCACGAATGCCAAACCAGATGTTGCGACCCAAGGCGTCCTTGGTGGAAAAATCACCGCCCTCCTTGATGTAGTTTTTGGTGGAACCGAAAAGATCCGCACTGCCGGTGATCACCTGCGGCATGGCCTTGGCCACAGCATTGAGCACGGTGCTTCCCGCCGAACGTGTCGCGTCCTTGTAGTCCGGCGCGAAGGCAGGAATTTTCGAACTCAGATCGGTCGGCACCGCAAGCGCCAGCGAATCGCTCAACTCGGCTGCCAAGGCCGGATTTGCCGCGGCCCATGCCTCATAGACCGACTGCCACGCATCAAACTCACCCTTTAACGCCGCCTTACGCGCGGCGAAAAATGCCTCGGTCTCGCCAGAAACATAGAAATGCTCGTCCGCCGGCAGACCCAGTCCCGCACGCGCCGAATCAATGAATTTCGCACCACCTTCGCCGTGACCCTTGGCCGTGCCCGCCACTTCGGGAATGCCCTTACCGATCACCGTCTTAGCAATGATCACCTTCGGGCGCCCATTGTCGTCGGATTTTGCTTTGGCCACCGCAGTGGCAATCGCCGCTATGTCATGACCGTCAATGGTCACCGCGTCCCAGTTTTGCGATTTGAAATAGGCCTCGGCATTTTCGCTCTGCGAAACATTAGCCATCGCATCAAGCGTCACATCATTGGAGTCATAGATGAGCACGAGGTTGTCCAAGCCATTGTGACCTGCAAACGCGATCGCTTCCTTGGCCACACCTTCCTGAAGGCATCCGTCGCCCATCAGCGCGACGATGTGATGATCAAAAATCACATGCTTCGCGGTGTTGAACCTTGCGGCAGCTCGCTTACCGGAAATCGCGTAGCCCACCGCATTGCCCACACCCTGACCGAGCGGACCGGTGGTCGCCTCGACGCCCGGCGTTTCACGAAACTCCGGATGCCCCGGAGTGATCGAGTGCAACTGACGAAAATTTTTCAAATCGTTGCGCGAAACCCCATAGCCGGAGAGGTGCAGCCATCCGTAGATAAACATTGAGCCATGACCAGCCGAGAGAATGAAGCGGTCGCGGTTGAGCCACTTCGGCGCTTCGGGGCAGTGGCGCAGGGACTCACCGAAAAGCACCGCGCCGATCTCCGCACAACCGAGCGGCAGGCCGAGGTGACCGGAGTTGCAGGCGTGGACGGCATCCATGGAAAGTCCACGGGCTTCATTGGCGGCTTTGGCAAGAATGGCAGTGTTCATGATGTCAAATGGTGTTCCCGACAGGGCGCGCCAACACTAGTTTACCATCCCCACATGACAAGCCGACATTTGTGTCTTAGTGAGGTAACCAACCCGCTCACGGCGGGCACCGACCGTTGCGTCAATTTTTGGATAAAAATGATTTTGAATGGAAAAATTTCCTTGCCAAAAAAACACCTCCGGCGTTTCCTTTCCGCCCGCACCGCGAACAATGACCCGTTCGTCTATCGGTTAGGACTCCAGGTTTTCATCCTGGCAAGAAGGGTTCGACTCCCTTACGGGTCGCCATTGCGCATAGCCTCCGCCCCAAGCGGGGGCTTTTTGTTTTACCACCACCGTGACTGACCACCAAAAAGCTGCTGACTTGGGTGCCCGCAAAGGCGGTCTGCCAATCGCAGCGCTCACCGCCTACGACTACCCGACCGCGCGGCTGCTCGATGATTCGGGCGTCGATGTCCTCCTCGTCGGCGATTCGCTCGGCATGGTGGTTCTGGGATTTCCCGACACGACTCATGTCACGCTCGCCCACATGCTGCACCATGTCGCGGCCGTCGCACGGGCCAAGCCGAAGGCACTCGTCATCGGTGACCTGCCGATCCACACCTACGACACGCCCGCGATGGCACTCGACACCGCACGCCAACTCGTCGCCGCCGGTGCCGAAGCGGTGAAACTCGAAGGCGGCATCCGACAAGCGGAAAAAGTCCGCGCAATCACCGCCGCCGGCATCCCGGTCGTCGGCCACCTCGGCATGCTGCCACAACGCGTGATCGAAGAAGGCGGCTATCACAAAAAAGGCAAAACCCCCGAGCAATCGGATGCCCTCCGCGAAGGCGCCCAAGCGCTGATCGATGCCGGCGTGTTTGCCATTGTTCTCGAATCGGTCATTCCCGCCACCGCCCGTGAGCTCACCGCCTCACTCTCGGTTCCAACGATCGGCATCGGCTGCGGCGATCACACCTGCGATGGAGAAATCGCTGTGATCACCGATGTGCTCGGATCCTTTCCTTGGTTTGTGCCGCCCTTCGCGAGGCCCGAGGCGGATCTCGCCAACAGCATTCGCAACGCCGCCAGCCAATACATCGCCCGCGTACAAAACCGCTGAGCCCTCCCGTGCTGCTCTACCTTCACATTCCGTTCTGCCACCGGATCTGCCCCTACTGCTCGTTTTACAAACACACGCCGGGCTCATCCTCCGTAGGTGATTTCATCAACGCGCTCACCCGCGAGATAAAGCACCGCATCGCGCAGACGAACGAAACCCCACGCACCATCTACCTCGGCGGCGGCACACCCAGCATGCTCTCGCCCTCGCACCTCACGCAGTTGTTTGCAGCACTGCAGGAAAGCATCGATTTTTCGAAACTCGACGAAGTCACGCTCGAAGCCAACCCCGCCACCTTCGATGCAAAAAAAGCCGCGCTGTTTCGCGAGCTCGGAGTCACCCGTGTCTCGCTCGGCATCCAGTCATTCGCGCCTCATGTTCTCGCAACCCTCGGACGAGAACACTCTCCCGACGAAGCCGCACGCTCGGTCGAACTCCTTCACAACGCAGGCATCCCGCACATCAACATCGACCTGATGTTCTCCATCCCCGGGCAATCGAAATCCGATTGGGAATCGACCCTCAGCCGCGCCATCGAACTCAAGCCCCACCACATCTCCGCCTACAATCTCACCTACGAAGAAGACACGGCATTTTTCGAATCCTTGCAACGCGGCGAAATGCGCGAAAACGAAGACATCGATGCGGAACATTTCCACCTCGCGCACGACCTGCTCGTCAGCGCCGGATTCGATCATTACGAAACATCGAACTACGCCCAAGCCGAGCATCAGTCGTCACACAACCTCGGCTACTGGCAAGGCGAAGACTACCTCGGCCTCGGCCCTTCGGCGGTCACCACCATCGGCCACACCCGCTCGAAAAACATCGCCGACACCGCACGCTACATCGAACAAATCAACACCCTCGGCCATGCCCTCGGCGAAGCGGAACACATCGACCCCGAGTCGCGCCGCATCGAACGCATCGCCCTCGGTCTACGCACCCGCATGGGCATCCCAATGAGCCTACTCGACACCGCCGCCCGCTCACGCGCCACCACTCTTGCCACCGAAGGCCTCGCCCACATCGATCACGACACCCTCACCCTCGTCGGCCGCGGCCGCGCCCTCGTCGACCCCATCGCCGCAGAGCTGATCTGATGAATTCATGCATCCGGTAGGGCGACGCGGCCACGCGGCCCCGACTCTTTCAGAAAGATTTTTTCACCGCAATGCTCTGTGAGCATTAGCGAACATCAAAATTAGCGAAGCCTGTTGGCATGGACGTAGTGTAACGAGTCAAAGCCGCAAAGGTCGCCAAGGAACGCAGAGAGGGAAGAGTTATTCGTTATTGGTTATAAGTTACTGGGGCGGTGGAAGAAGCCACATCTTCAGCCCTAATAACCCATAACAACTAACCTCTAACCCTGTTCTACCCCTATCACCACCTTCAACAAACTCGTCATCGCCCCGGCTGCCTGCTTGCCGGTTTCCAGCACCTCTTCGTGATTGAGCGGCGCTTTGGCAATGCCCGCCGCCCAATTCGTGAGGCACGAAAACGCGACGACCGGCAAGCCCAGCGCCCGCGCCTGAATCGTTTCCAGCACGGTGCTCATGCCCACCGCATCGGCGCCGATCGCACGCAGCATGCGGATCTCCGCCGGCGTCTCAAATTGCGGACCGCGCAACCCGGCATACACACCTTCATGCAAAGGCATAGCCAATGCATTCGCCGCCTCGCGAAACGCCGCACGCCATCCCGCATCATAGGCCTCCGACATGTCGACAAACTCCGCACCTACCAGCGGCGAAGCAGAGGTCAGATTCAAATGATCACTCAACATCATCCACTCGCCGGGTGAAAACTTCGGGTTCAGCGTGCCCGCGGCATTCGTCAGCACCAAGCCGCTCATGCCTTGCTGTGCCATCCACCTCACGCCCGCCGTTACCACCTGCGCGGAGTGACCTTCATACAAATGCACCCGACCCTTCATCACCAACACCTCGGCACCCGCAAGACGACCGCGCAAAAATTTTCCCGAATGACCCGGCACTAACGATTCAGGGATGCCCGCATCGGAAAATGTGAACTCGGACTCAACCTCGATCTCATCCGCCAAAGGCCCAAACCCGGATCCCAATACCATTCCTATCATGCGCCGAGCCTAATGATCCACCGCCGCATGACCACTCCAAAGAGATAGAGCCTTTCGATGGAAGGAGACAGAAGACTTCGAGACAGAATACAGAAGATAAAGAAACCGCTTCTTCATTCTCTTCCCTAATAACCCATAACAAATAAACTCTGACTCTTCTCTCTCCGCGTTCCTTGGCGACCTTAGCGGCTTTGCGGTAAATCTTTCTTCCAAGAGTCGGCGCTGCGAGGCCGCATCGCCCTACCGCAGGAGGGTACTCACCGCACTGCCATCGACCACGGTGTCGGGTGGATGCAGCAGCACCTTATCGCCCACTACGAGACCTGAAAGGATTTGTGAAAACCTGCCGTCGGAATGCCCGACCTCCACCGGTGTCAAACGCGCCCGGCCATCGCGCATCACAAAAGATTTCCACTGGTTTCCCTCGCGAAACAATGCGCCTGCCGGCGAAACCAACACATCGTCGCCATGCCATACCGCCACGCGCACCTCGACGCGAAAGCGGTCGCCCAATGCCTTGGCCTTGCCATCAGCCGCTTGCAGATCGATCAACACAATCACCCGCTGCTCTTCCACACCCAAGGCCGAGACCTTGGTGAACGCCGCCGGTTCGACACGCCGCACCATGCCCTTCAAGGCATCCGCCCCACCCCACTGCTCAATCAGCACCTCGTCGCTTACTTCAATCGTCACCGCATCGCGCGACAAAATTTCCGCCTCGATTTCAATGTCCGCAGGGTCGCCTACCTCGATGATCGGCTGACCCGGATTCATCATCGTTTCACTCTCCTGCATCACGGTCAGCACCTTGCCGGTGACCGGCGATTTAACCTCCACTACGGGATCTGCCGCGCCACTCGCCGGTTGCTCGAGCACCGCCAATGCCTGCGCGAGTTCGTGATCGATCACCTGCAAAGCAAACTCCGCCGCGCGTAACTCCGCCGCTTTCGCCGTGGCTTCGGCCTCGACACGATCCAAGTCCAAAGCCGAAACCGCGCCCTTCTCCTTGACCGCAAATGCGCGGTCACGCTCGACCGCCGCAAGATCCGCCGCAATTTTCAGCGCCGCCTGCGACTCGACCGCGCGCTTGCGGTTGGCCTTGTGCATCGACACCGCCTCCTGCGCTTGGATGCGCGCCCGCGGATCAATCAACGGCGCGGTCTGCGGCACGATGCGCGTGATGACGGTTTCATTGGCCTTCACTTCATCACCCGGTCTCATCACCACCCGTTGCATCATGCCACCCACCGGTGCCGCCACCACATAGCGGTTACGAATGCGCGTCTTGCCCTCTTCGGAAACGCGCACGGTCAAAGGCGACCGCGCGATCACTCCGGTTTCAACCATCACCGGCTTCGGCCACAAACCCCACACGACCAGCGACACCAACAACGCGAGCACCAACCAAGGGAGGGATCGACGCAGCAAATGCCGGCTGCCGGGCGTGGGACCCGACGCCCATGGGGCCGCGGATTTCGCATCTGATGATGAAGGGGATGACATGTCGGCTTGGCAGTGAGAATGGACGATCAGTCGCGGGCTTTCAAGACACCTACGAGATCAAGTTGGGAAAGCATGCGACTGACCAGCGCAAATGACGAAATCGCCGCAATCAGCACCACCATCACCGCGATGGCATACGAGGCGGGACTGATGAGAATCGGCAACCGCACGGTCTCGGTGCTGAAGGATTTCATGATCAAAAGCGCAAGGCCTCGGCCAAACATCAAGCCAATGGGCAAGGCAATGCACACCAGCAAGGCCAGCTCGCCGACCAACACGCCTCGCACTTCCGAAAGGCGAAAACCAACCACCCGCAGCGTCGCCAATTCGCGACTTCGCTCAGATAGCGCGATGCGCGAGCTGTTGTACACCACGCCAAAGGCCACGATCGTCGCCAGCACAAAGTACAACTTGCGGATGATGCCGATGCTCTGGCCGGTCGTCTCGCGAAACGCGGCAAGCTGATCGCGCTTCACCATCACCACCGCCGCCTGCGGCGTGTCCTTGAGCTCGCGCATGAAATCATCCCACCGCGCATGATCGATTGCCATGTACGCGCCATTGACCGTATCGCCCTCCTTGAGCATGCGCCTCAAGGCGCCGATGTCCATG
>CAIVXP010000307.1 GCA_903909905.1 Akkermansiaceae bacterium | reverse complement strand
GGCGTTGGCGATGGCGATGGGAAGTGTTGCACCAAGAGCGAGTTGGGCGGTGATGGCGGCGGAGAGGGTGCAGCCGGTGCCGTGGGAGGCTTGGACTGCGAGGCGGGGTGAGCTGAAGCGTTGGATGCCGTTGGCATCGGCGAGGGCGTCGATGCATTCGGGGTGGTCGAGGTGACCGCCTTTCAGCAGGACGGCGGCATGGCATGTTTGCTGAAGCTCGATGGCTGCGGCATCGAGTTCGGATTCGTGGTTGATGAGTTTGCCGAGCAGGGCCTGGGCTTCGTGGAGGTTGGGGGTGATGAGGGTGGCGAGGGGAAAGAGCAATTCGCGATAGGCATCGATCGCATCGGGTTCGAGCAAGGGGTCGCCGGTGGAGGCGATCATCACCGGATCGACCACCAACTGGAGCTGCGGGTAGTTGCGCAAAACTCGGGCGGTGATTTCGATGTGGGCGGCGCTGAGTAGCATGCCGGTTTTTGCGGCGCGAATAGGAAAGGATTCGAGCATGAGGCTCAGTTGATCCTCGAGCATGGCGGGTGGTACCGCATGCACGGCGCGAACGGTCAGGGCAGTTTCCGAAACCACGCAGGTGATGGCCGTGAGCCCGTGGACGCGGAAGTGCTGGAAGGTTTTGAGGTCGGCCTGCGCGCCGGCTCCTGCGGAGCAGTCGGATCCGGCAATGGTCAGTGCGGCGGGGATTGTGCGTTGCATGCCCATGACTAACCCCATCACGCGTTGTCGCAAACTTCTTTCATGCTTGGCAAGGGGTGTAGGACTGCCAAGCATTCGCGGCATGTCGTGTGTGATGCAGGAATATGAGGGTCTCCGCGTGAAGGTGGATGATGTCGTTTACATGCCCAACCTCGAGGCGCCGGCGAACAAGCCTCATCCGTTTGTGTATTTCATTTCGATTTTCAACGACTCACCTGTGCCGGTGACCTTGCGAGGGCGCAAATGGGTGGTGCGTGAGTTGGATGGCGAAGTGACCGTCGTCGAGGGCGAGGGGATTGTGGGTCAGACTCCGTGTATCGAGCCGGGGGGGCACTTTTCGTACAACAGCTACCATGTGGTGGCCGGGCCCGCGGCCGTGGAGGGGGCGTTTTTTGGCGAAACTGCGACGGGTGAATGGATCTTTACGCGCATTCCAGAGTTTCATTTGGAAAGGCCAGAGTGGGTGTGAGAGGGAAATTTTGAATGTTGAATTTTAAATTTTGAATGGAAGAGGGCGGTACGCCCGCGGTCCCATTTTCCTGTTTAGGAGATGATTTCGTCCATGAGGATGTCGTGGGGTTCGGAGTGGGTGTTGGGGATGATTTGTGAAGGGAAGGCGATGCCGATTTTGTGGGCATTGGTGCGTGCTTGTGAGAGCAGGCGATCGTAGAATCCTTTGCCGCGTCCGAGTCGGCCGCCTTGGTGATCGAAGGCCATGCCGGGGCAGAGGAAGGCGTCGATTTCGTCGAGTGGCACGATCACAGAATCCGCGCGCGGTTCGAGAATTCCGAAGGCGCCGCGCACGAGGTCCTTGGTGGGATCGGTGGTCGCATGGAAACAAACCCCTTCGCCATCGACGCGGGGAAACAGCCAGCGTTTTTCGGGGAAGAGTGTGACGAGCTCCGTGAGGTCGACCTCATCGGGTAGCGCGGCGAATGTGGCGATCGTGTGGACCTGCGGATGCCGCCTGATCCAATCGGCGACGGCGTTGCGCACGGCTTCCGAATCACCGCTGCGTGACTCGCGGCGCAGCATTTCCCGCAGTCGGGATTTCAGGATGCTTGGAGATTCATGGCTCACGCTGCTTGAATCAAAAACGATTTGCGCCGTGGAAACCACGAAATTTTCCCGAGGGGCAAAAAGCTTGAAAACCTTTTCCATCTTCCGCTTGCCAGCGTGGGTCTGCCACCTAACTTGGGGGGAGCACACACATGAAAATCTGGCTCGACGGCGAATTGGTTGATGAATCACAGGCGAAGATTTCGGTCTTCGATCACGGCTTGCTTTATGGCGATGGGGTGTTTGAGGGCATCCGTTTTTACAATGGCAGGGTCTTCCGACTCGAGGAGCACATCCGCCGCTTGTTTGATTCGGCGCGGGCGATCGTGATCGACATGCCATGGACGCAGGAAGAGGTCTGCAAGTTTACCTGCGAAACGGTGGCCGCCAATGGTTTGACCGATGGTTACATCCGCCTCGTCGTGACGCGCGGAGCAGGGGAGCTGGGCTTGAATCCCTACCTTTGCGAAAAGCCATCGATGTTCATCATCGCATCGACGATCAAGCTCTACCCCGACGAGCATTACCAAAAAGGTCTATCGATCATCACCTGCGCGACGCGTCGTCCGGCGCCGGGTGCCTTGATGCCGCAGGTCAAGTCGCTCAACTACCTCAACAACATCATGGCCAAGGTCGAGGCGATCCAGGCTAATGCCCTTGAGGCGATCATGCTCAATGAGCAGGGCTATGTCGCCGAGTGCACGGGCGACAATCTTTTCCTTG
Organism: Akkermansiaceae bacterium; assembly: GCA_903909905.1. Classification (GTDB taxonomy): domain Bacteria; phylum Verrucomicrobiota; class Verrucomicrobiia; order Verrucomicrobiales; family Akkermansiaceae; genus Luteolibacter. The sequence continues at coordinate 1,283 of CAIVXP010000307.1, read as the reverse complement.
TGAAGAACGGCAAACTTTACACGCCATTGATCAGCGATGGTGCGCTGGATGGCATCACGCGCGCGGTGATCTTTGAGATCGCCGAAAAACTTGGCATCCCGGTGATCGAGCGTTCGATCACACGCTACGATGTCTTCGTCGCCGACGAATGTTTCCTCACCGGCACGGCAGCCGAGGTGATTCCGGTCGTCGCGCTCGACCGCCGGGTGATTGGCACTGGCAAGCCCGGCGAATGGACCAAGCGTTTTCTCGCTGGTTTCCAAGAACTGGCGACCACCACCGGTACGCCGATTTCGTGATTTGAATATTTCCCCTTTCATGGCACGCATCGCTCTTCGAGAATAACCCGATGAAATGTGATTTCTGCGACAGCAAGGCGACCGTCTTTCTGACCCAACTGGTGGAGGGTCAGATGAAAAAGGTGTGCCTTTGCGACTCGTGTGCGAAGGAGCGGGGAGTGACCGATCCCACGGGATTTTCGCTGGCAGATCTCTTGATGGGCGGTGGTGTGGGTGAAGGCAAACTGATTGCCGCTGGCACGGCCATTCCGATGCCGCTTGGCAATGGGACTTGTGCAGCGTGTGGATTCACGCTCGAGGATTTGCGTCGCGTTCGCCGGCTCGGATGCAGCGAGTGTTACACGACATTCCGTGAAGAGCTTTCGCCGATGATCCGCGGCATGCACAAGGGCCCGAGCCATCAGGGCAAGGTGCCAGCCGGGCTGATGGAGCGTCAGGTGCTGCGCCAGCGCCTCGAGGAACTGCGGGCGAGGTTGGATCAGGCCGTCGCTGCTGAAAGCTACGAAGAAGCCGCCGGCATTCGTGATGAGATCCGCCAACTCAACGAAAATTTGGTATCATGATGCGCTTTTCGACATTGGTGAAGCATCCGGCAGACTGGATGACCGGTGGCAAGGGCCAGCATGGCGCGGTGATCACCTCGCGCATTCGTTTGGCGCGGAATTTGCGGCGTCATCCGTTTCCCGGCTGGGCGAAGCGCGATCAGCGTGCGGCTGCCTTGATGGAAATGAAACCGGCGGTGGAGAATTTGCCGGCGATGAAGGATGCATTTTCGCAGGAACTTTCCGGTCTCAACTCCGTGCAGAAACAGGTGCTGGTTGAGCGTCATCTTATTTCGCGCGAGCATGCCGCGCGGGCCGATGGCTCGGGCGCGGTGATCGAGCGACGCCAGACCTTCAGTTTCATGCTCAACGAAGAGGATCATCTGCGGATGCAGGCGATTCGCCCGGGCTTGCAACTTGGCTCCGCATTCCAGGCGCTTTC
>CAIVXP010000306.1 GCA_903909905.1 Akkermansiaceae bacterium | reverse complement strand
TGGTAAAACTCATCGCCATCCACCACGCGTCTCACTGATCTGGCACGCACTCCATCGCACAAATCCTTGCGCGCGCTCATCCCACTTTTGCTTTTGCTGCCCACCCACCTTGCGCTGGCGGTGACCGCGCTGCCTTCGGGTAATGGCAAATTGCCGACGACTTCGCTCTTGCCGGATGGCAGCCAAATGCATGGCGTGCTTTTGCCGCGCTATGATGAGAACCAAAAACTCTCGAGTCTGCTGCACGCAGAGGAAATGACGCTGGTCGATCGCGAAACAATTCACGGCGACACCGTGTGCATCGAATTTTTTGATTCCGATGAAACCATGAATGGCCGCATCGACCTGAAGCAGGCGGTTTTCAATTCGGCCAAGGGATCACTCAAGGCCACGGAAATTGTCACGCTGAGTTCGGATCAAATCGTCGCCAAAGGCGATGGCCTCTGGTATGCCTTTGAACAGGGCGAGGGATTTCTCGGCGGCCCGGTTGACACGCGCATTTTTTCCAAGAAACAAACGACCATGAAATCCCGCACCTCCACTCTGCGCGCGACCGCGATGCTCGGCGCGGCGTTGGCCCAACCGGCGCTCAATGCCGCACCACCACCGAGCGCACCCGCCGAGCGCATGGCCGTGCATGCCGATGCCGTGAGCAAGGCCCCAGCTCAGTCCGAGGCCGCCAGCGAAACGCGCAGCAATTTGAAGGCCGACCTCGAAGCATCGGCGGCCGCCACTGCCAGCGCCAAGGCGTTTCTCGAAAAACAGGAAATCCAAGCAAAGGCCGACACAGCACCAGCCACGCCCGAGGCACAGCCGCTCGATGCACCCGCCGATCCAAACGACACGCTCGTGACCTGCGACGGCGGCATGTACTTCGATGCCGATGAGGGGGTCTTCGTTTACCTCCGCAAAGTGGTCGTGAAAGACCCGCGCTTCGACCTCTCGGGTGCGAATGAACTGAAAGTTTTCCTCGGCAAAAAACCCGATGAAAAAACCCGCGAGAACGCTTCAAAAAAATCAGCCGATGGCAAGGGTGTTGGCGCGCGCTTCGGCGATGTCGAACGCATTGTCGCCACCGGCGCAGTGAGAGTCCTGCAAAAACAACCCGAACCGGGCAAGCTACCTGTCGAGGCAAGCGGTGCGATTTTCACCTATCATCCCAAGACTGGAAACATCCATCTGCAAGGTGGCTACCCATGGGTCAAGCAAGGCACCAGCTTCATGCGCGCGAAGGAGCCGAATCTCATTCTGCGCATCAAAAAGGATGGCAGCTTTGTCACCGAAGGTCGCTGGGACATGCGCGGCAAGGTCGATCAATCAACCAAACCCTAAGCCAGCAAATTTCTATCCATGCACGATCCGGGATCCACCTGCCAAAATGCCAGCAACGCCGTGCTCGCCGCCAAGGGCTTGCGCAAAACCTACAACGGCCGCGCGGTCGTCGATGGCGTCACGATCACCGTCAAGGATCGCGAAATCGTCGGACTGCTCGGGCCCAACGGCGCAGGCAAAACCACCTCGTTCTACATGATCGCCGGCTTGGTCCCTGCCGACGATGGATCGGTGAGCTTTCAAGGCCACGACATTTCCGATCTGCCGATGCAC
>CAIVXP010000305.1 GCA_903909905.1 Akkermansiaceae bacterium | reverse complement strand
TGCGGATCGTTGGATCGTAGCCCCATGCGCCGCCGATTCGGAAAACACCGGCGGGCGAACGCATGTCACCTTCTTTTTTGATGGATGCGTTTTTCGGCAAGGGGTGGAGTCCACGGCCCCAGATGAGTCCGTTTTTCCCGAGGCGTGCCTTCCATGGTGCGCCTTGCTGATGCCATTGATTGTCGGATTTTTCAAACAGCTGGAGCGTGACCTGCGACGAGTCCCACGATTCGGCTCGACCGAGCAGGCATTGGGTGGAATTTGCCGGAAGTTCGAAGGCCGAGGCATGGTGCCCGGCCTGCGACAAGGCGATGGTGATGACCATGAAAAAAATTGGCGCTCGAGGGCGGGATTTTGGGTGGAATTGCATCATGGGAGGATCAACCATGCACATTTGACGAGTGCATGGCCCGAGATTCGAGGGGAATTTTGCCTGCGGAGAACTTTTTCTTTGTGATGCCTAGTTCCCGCAGGTAGAACGCGCGTGTAGAATCATGGCGGATTTATTGACTTATCGGCAATCGGGCGTTGATACGCGAAGGGCGGCGGCGCTGGTGGGCGACATCCGATCGCAAGTGGCCAGAACACAGCAAGCGCGCAAATTGTGGGGGGCATTCGGATTGTTTGCCGCCTGTTACGATTTGAGTGACTACAAGGAGCCGGTGATGGTGACTGGCTGCGATGGTGTAGGCACCAAGCTGGAATTGCTTTTGGAAAATGATCTCCTCGAAATCGCCGGCAAGGATCTTGTGGCGATGAGTGTGAATGACATTCTCACGACCGGTGGGGATCCGCTGTTGTTTCTCGATTACATCGGCATCGCGGCATTGGACGAGGCAAAGATCAACCGCCTCATCACCGGCATGTGCGATTACCTTGAGGCCTGCGGCTGCATTCTTGCCGGTGGTGAAACAGCGGAAATGCCGGGGATCGTGCCTGAGGATGTGATCGAACTTTCCGGGTTCTGCATCGGTTGTGCCGAGAAGCCGGACCTGATCGACCCGACCACGGTGGCAGTGGGCGACTGCCTTGTCGGATATGCCTCCGACAGCATTCACGCCAATGGTTGGTCCTTGGTGCGCCGGGTGCTCAAAGAATTTCCGGGTGAGGTTACCGAAGACGAACTGCACGCATGGCTGCAGCCGACGAGGTTGTATCACGATGTCGTGGCAGGTCTTAAAAACGGCGGCGTGAGGCCGAAAGCGATGGCACACATCACCGGTGGCGGGCTGCCAGAAAACCTCGAGCGTTTGTTCCGTGGCATGGGCGCGGATCTGGAGATCCCGAAATGGAACTTGCCGGGCATTGAAAAACTTTACCTTCATGTGGATGCCGAAGACCGCTTCCACACCTTCAACATGGGCATCGGCTGGGTGGCGATCGTCGCGGAATCGGATGTCGATGCCGCGCTTGCTGCCGGACCGGGTGGTGTTTTGATCGGCCGCATGGTTCCTGAAGAGGGAGTGCGGGTACGCGTGAAAGGCGAATGATCATCGCAGACACACCATCATGAGCGATTTCCTCAAACACGAATGCGGGATCGCGGCGGTGCGGCTTCGCAAACCGCTGGCCTATTATCACGACCGATACGGCTCGACCCTCTGGGGGCTGAACAAGTTGTTTCTTCTGATGGAGAAACAACACAACCGTGGTCAGGACGGCACGGGCATCGGTTGTGTGAAGCTCGATATGCCGAAAGGTGAGGCTTACTCGTTCCGCAGGCGCGGCATCGAGAAGGACGCGTTGGCCGAAATTTTCCGCAAGGAGATGAAGCAGTTCCACAAACTTGCTCGCAAGAATCTACTTGATCCAGCGGACCCGATGAGCGTCAAAAAACGCTTTGATTTCGGCGGTGAAATTCTCATCGGCCACTTGCGTTACGGCACCTCCGGCGAGTTTGATGAAGGTTCCTGTCATCCCTACTTGCGTCGCAGCAATTGGCCGACTCGGACGCTGATGGTCATGGGCAACTTCAACATGACCAATGCCTCGGAGCTGAATCAGGTGCTGATCGACCGAGGT
>CAIVXP010000304.1 GCA_903909905.1 Akkermansiaceae bacterium | reverse complement strand
CGAAGAGCAATTCAAAAAAGCCAGGGCCGGCGTGATGCAGGAACTGATCGACCGTCAGATCATTCTCGATGAGTTCAAGCAGCTCGGGGCATCGATCAAGCCCTACCTCATCGACGAGGAGGTCAAGCGCCAGATGCGTGAATTGTACAATGGCGATGAGGTGAAATTTCGCGAAGAGCTCAAGCGCAGTCGGTTGACGATGGAGGGATATCGCGAGATGACGCGCGAAAAGATGGTCGTGCAGGCGATGCGTGCCCAGCAGTTTTCCGATGCGCCGCCGCCATTGCCCAACGAGATCCGCGATGAGTACGAAGCGGTGAAGCCGACGCTGCGCGATGTGAGCAAGGATGTGATCAGCTTCCGCAAGATTTTCATTCCGGCGCGCAACCCGGAGGATCCATCGGTCACGGCTGAGGCGCAACTGGCGCTGGCAGAGGATCTGGCCAAGCAGCTTGCCGAGGGCAAGGATTTCGCCGAGTTGGCCAAGGAGCATTCCAAAGACGCGTTTGCCGAAAACGGCGGGCTACAGGAGGATGTGCCGCGTACGGATCTATCGGTCGAATTTGCGGCGATCATTTTTGATTCGAAGGTTGATGCCATCGTGGGTCCGCTCATGGATCCTCAGGGGTTTACCATCGTGAGGCCCCTCAAGATCACGCAGGGAGCGCCGCCGCCGCTGGAAAAAGTGCGCCAGATGATCGAGGAGCGTGTGCGGAAGAAAAAGACCTCTTCGCAGTACGAGCGGTGGATCGAACTCCGCCGCAAGCGCGCGATGGTGGATGTGCGGATCTAAGCGTTTCAGGATTCACTCATCACGCGATGAACGGGTTGTGATTTGATTCAGCGCCCCAGTAGGTGGCGGGACCGTGGCCTGGAAGGATGACGCAGTCTGGCGGGCTGTTATCGAAGGCGTGACGAATGTTTTTGAGGGCGATGCGATAGGCTTCGGGCGTGGCGCAGCCGCCGATGGATCCGGCGAACAAAGCATCGCCGGTGATCATGACGGGCGCATTGAGTCCTTCGATATGGAAGCCGAGTGCGGGGATTGCGTGGCCGGCGAGATCGCAGGCGCGGATGGTGATTTGGCCAGTGCGAATGGAATCGCCGGGTTTCATGGCGGTGGTTTCCCTGATGCCTTGGGCGTGGATCGGAATGCCGTGTTGGAGGAGATGGCGGATGCCGCCGGTGTGGTCGCGGTGGGCGTGGGTGATGAAGACCCGATCGGGTAGGCGGCCAAAGCGTTGGTCGAGTTCCGCGCGCAGGTCCTTGGCCTGATAGCCGGTATCGAAAAGGATCCATTGGTTTTCCGCTTCGAGCATCCATGCGTTTACATGCCCTCGGCCGAAGGGGAGTGTGAGGCGGTGGATTTCGGGTGGAATCGATGCCTTGGGCCGATATGAGTCGATCGAGGCAAAGGCATCCGCATTGAGGTCGAGCGCGGTGGCGATATTGCGGGCAAGGGTTTCGTCGAATTGCCCTTTTTGAAAATGGTTGAGCGATGCGACGCTCGCCTCCGCCCGGCGCGCGAGTTCCTGCGGGGCCAGCGCGTTGCCAATCATCGCCTTGCGCAGGATGTCGGTGAAGTCATCTTCGGGCATCTCCATGCGCAAAGGTTTCGCTACGGGCGGGGCGGGGTCAACCTAAAGGCATCCACACCCAAGGTTGCCGGCGAGCATTTCTCGTGGATGATGGGTGGCGGATGAGTGGATGGACGGAACAAGCGCTGCGTGGGGCGGCATCATGGCGGGCCTTCAAGGAGGGCTTGGCTTTGCGTGATGGTGGGGCGGTGGTGGAGGCGACAAAAACTGAGAGTGGATGGCGGGGTGCGGTGCGGATGGGAAAGCGGGTGTTTCGGGTGGGCGTGGTGGTGAAGTCGGCGACTGACTTTGAGGTGCGTTGCTCGTGCCCGGAGAATCAGGCGAGTGGTGAGGTGTGTTGTCATGCCGTGGCAACGGGTTTGCAGGCGCTGGCGGGGACGAGTGCCGTGCAGCCGCCCGATGAGCCGAAGGCGGTAGCTGCGCAAAAAGCTGCGTGGGATTTGTTGCTGCCGGGAAATTGGCGGGATGCGTTGTCGCGTGGAAAACTCAGCGTGTTGGTGCGTGAGTCGAAGGACGGAGAAATATCTGCCGCGGATGAAAAACTGGGGCTGTGGCTGAAATCGCAAAAGGTCACGCGTAACGCCGAAATGCACCTGCATTTGGATGGGCGGCGGGTGGATGATTTCTTATCGGCGATCATCGATCATCCGCGGGTGCGGTCTGGCAAATTGCCTGAAGCCCTGCAAATTTCCAAAGGGGCACGCTTGGTGGTGAATGAGGCTCAAAATAAGGGTGATCTCGTGCGACTGATCCCTGCTGTGAGCGAATGGCTTGAGCTCGATGGAGCGTGTTGGCGGGTGAGTGAATCGGGGCTCGAGCGTCTTGGTGATGGGGCGATGCAGATTCGCGATGAAAATGTCATGCGTGGCCTCGCGCGGAAATCACCGGTCGAATTGCCGATGCGCGAATTTTTGGATCGCATCGGGTTGTTTCAAAACTGGTTCGAATTGCCCGAGTTGGGATGGCTTGGGGCACTGCATTTTGTGCCCGCGCGCTTTGAGGTGGTGCTGTCCTTGGATGGATCCCTGTCGCGTGTTGAGGCTGGCGTTTCGCTTCGATATGAGGGTGGTGATGCGGTTTTCCCGATGTCTGGAAGTGTTGCTGCATTGCCGCGTCTCGCGGGTGATCGTTGTGAGGTGCGCGACTTGGCGGGCGAGGCCAAGGTGCTTGAGACGATGTGTGCCGCGGGATTTGATTTTTCGGTCGACGAGCGTGGAGTGCTTGCGGGCGAGGCCGCGGTGATTGGATTTCTTTCGCGGGTTCTGCCAAAACTGCGTGGTGCGTGGAAAATTGATGAAAGCGCAAATTTCAAACGGGCGCGTGAAAAGGTGGTGCTTGTTTCTCCGCGCATCGAGATTCAGGGATCGGGCGATGATTGGCTCAATTTTGATTTGTCGTATCAAACAGGCGATGGCGCGCGTGTGCCTGCGGCGGAGATCCAGCGCATGCTGCGCTCTGGTGCTGGGGTCGAGAAGCGCAGCGATGGTCGGCGCATCGTGCTGTCCGATGACATTGGCGACTTGATCGATCCCTTGATGGCCGAGCTCGATGTTCGCCAAGAGGGTGGTCACTATGAGGCAAGGGGTGTCTCGGCGGATGTGGTGACGGAGCTTTGTGCGAATTTTTCGAAATTGGGCTCTGGGAAAAGCGCGGCGCTCGAGCCCTTTCCAAAGCCATCAACGCTGGTGGCTGAGCCAAGGCCGTATCAATTGGCCGGCGCTGCATGGATGACGGATCGCGTGCTGCGATTTGGTGGGGCCTTGCTGGCGGATGACATGGGGCTCGGTAAAACGCTGCAGGCGATCGCGGTGATTGAGCATTTGTTTGAAACAAAGCCTGAGGAGCCTGGCCTTGTGCTGGTCGTGGCGACCGCGTCCTTGCTGGGCAACTGGCGCGCGGAGTTCGCGAGGTTTGCGCCGAAGCGGAGGGTGGTCGTGTTGCATGGCGCGGGGCGCGAGAGTATGCGCGAAGGGTTCCGAGATGGGGATGTCGTCATCACGAGCTATGGCACTTTGGCGCGCGATCTTGTTTGGCACTTGGGGCGTGAGTACCGTGCGGTGGTCGTCGATGAGGCGAGCCTGATGCGCAATCCTGATACCGATCATGCCCGGGCTTTGTTCAAATTGCGCAGCAAGGCACGAATCGCGCTGACCGGTACGCCGCTTGAAAACGGGGTGGGGGATTTGTGGTCGATTTTCCGATTTGTGATGCCGGGTT
>CAIVXP010000303.1 GCA_903909905.1 Akkermansiaceae bacterium | reverse complement strand
TCGCGCACGAAGTGATCGGCGAGTTGGCTCACATGCACGAGTCCGTCCTGGTGCACGCCAATATCAACGAAGGCACCGAAGGCGGTGACGTTGGTGACGATGCCTGGCAGCTTCATGCCGGGTTGGAGGTCGGAGGGTTTCTCCACACCTTCTTGGAACGAGAAGAGCTCGAATTGTTTGCGCGGGTCGCGGCCGGGTTTGGCGAGTTCGTTGATGATGTCCTGTAGTGTTGGCAGCCCGACATCGTCGCTGACGTAGCGTTTCAGATCGATTTTTTTGCGGGCGTCCTCGTTGCCGAGTAGCTCATCGGTTTTGCAGCCGGCATCGGCGGCCATGCGTTCGACGAGCGCGTAGCGTTCCGGGTGAACGGCCGAGGCATCGAGTGAATTTTTTCCGCCGCGCAGGCGGAGGAATCCGGCGGCTTGTTCGAAGGATTTTTCGCCGAGGCGGGGGACCTTCTTGAGCTCCTCGCGCGATTGGAAGGCTCCGTTTTCGTTGCGCCATGCGACAATGTTTTCGGCCAGTGTCGAGTTGAGGCCCGAGACATAGGAGAGCAACTGCTTTGAGGCAGTGTTGAGTTCGACGCCGACAGCGTTGACGCAGGAAATGACTGTGTCGTCGAGGCTGGTCTTGAGTGCGCGTTGCTCGACATCGTGCTGGTATTGGCCGACGCCGATCGACTTCGGATCGATCTTCACCAACTCGGCAAGCGGATCCATGAGGCGCCGGCCGATCGATACCGCGCCACGCACCGTGACGTCTTCGTTGGGGAATTCCTCGCGTGCGACTTCCGAGGCCGAGTAGATCGAGGCGCCGCTTTCGTTGACCATGATCACCTGGATCGATGACGGCAGTTTGAGTTTTTTGACAAATGCTTCGGTCTCGCGGCTGGCAGTGCCGTTGCCGATGGCGATGGCTTCGATGCTGTATTTTTTGATCAGCGTCGTGAGTTCGACCGCGGCTTCGTAGAGTTGACTGTTGGAGCCCGCCGTCGCGTGCAGCACCGTGTGGTGCAAAAGTTTGCCCGAGGCATCGAGCGCCACGGTTTTGCAGCCGGTGCGGAAGCCGGGGTCGATTGCCAGAAGGCGTTTGCCGCCGAGCGGCGAGGCCAGCAGAAGTTCGCGCAGGTTTTCGGCAAAGACTCCGATTGCGGTTTCGTCGGCACGCTTTTTGGCAATGAGCCGCGCTTCGGTTTCCATCGATGGCATCAGCAGGCGTTTGCATCCATCCTCGACGGCGAGACTCACCTGGTTGCCGGCCTCACCCTTTGATTTCACCCAATCGGGCAGCGCGAGCGAGGTCACGCGTTCGAGCGGCACCTCCACCCGCATCAGCAGAAAGCCGTCCTTTTCGCCGCGGCGGATGGCAAGCATGCGGTGCGACGGGATTGATTTGAAAGGCTCGCTCCACTCGAAGTAATCGCGGAATTTCTGCGCTTCGGTCTCTTCACTTTTGCCGTACATGATCTTTGAAGAAACCGTCGCTTCTTCCTCATAGAGTTTGCGAACCTTGCCGCGCAGCGTTGCATCGTCGGCCACGCGTTCGGCGATGATGTCCCTTGCGCCGGCAAGCGCGTCGCTGGCGGTGGTCACTTGCTTTTCCGCATCGACAAATTTTG
>CAIVXP010000302.1 GCA_903909905.1 Akkermansiaceae bacterium | reverse complement strand
GATGTCGACACGATCAACCTTTCGCTCCAAGGCCAGAAATACTGGAACCTGAAGTGGGACTCGATCTTCTCGCTCAATGGTGAAGTTGCCTTCGTCGACAGCATCGGCGGCGATGAGATTCCGATCTTCGAGCGCATGTTCCTCGGTGGTGGCCGCACGCTGCGCGGATTCGAATTCCGCGATGTCGGCCCGCGCGACACTGGCTATACCAACGAAGTCTACGGCGGCAACTCACTCGGCTACATCACCGCCGAGTACACCATTCCGATCATCGAATCGATCCGCGCCGCAGTCTTCACCGACTCCGGTTTCGTGAATGCCGATAGCTGGGATCCCAACCCCGGCGATCTCTACACCGATGTCGGCGTCGGCGTGCGCATCAAGCTGCCGATCAGCCCCATGCCGCTCGCCCTCGACTACGCCTTCCCGGTTTCCTCACCCGACGACGAAGCCGACAAGGGCGGCCAGTTCAACTTCTACCTGAACTACCAATACTGATCGGGCCACAAGGTCATCGATCGAAATCCTCTTGGCGGAGCCACCCCAATGGCTCCGCCAATTTTTTTGCACGCCTCTAGGTGGGAACCACGAAAGGCACGAAGAACACGAAAAGGCGTGGAAGGTTATATGACCGGACGAATGCTAGATCCTCGGAAATGACCACTGATTTACTGATTTGTGATGAGTGAAAATCAGAACCGAAAAACACTTCTTCTCTTCTGTCTTCTGTCTTCTGTCTCCGAGTCTTCCGTCTTCCCCCATCAGAGACAAACCGCTTCGGCCGAGCGCATGCCATCCATCGCTGCGCTCACGATGCCACCGGCGTAGCCCGCGCCTTCTCCGCAGGGAAACAAACCGGCGATCTGTGGATGCTCGAGTGTGTCATCGCGCCGCGGGATTCGCAGCGGCGAACTTGTTCTCGTTTCAAAGCCAAGCAGCAATGCCTCCTTCGACGCATAGCCGCGGATCTGACGATCAAACAATCGCAAGCCCTCGCGCATCCGCGAGGTGATCCATGACGGCAGCAACTCATGCAAAGGCGCGGAATTGAGTCCGGGGAAATAACTCGTCTCGGGCAGATCGGCGGAAATTTTTCCCGAGACATAATCCGCCACGCGTTGGGCTGGCGCGACCTGGCCTCCCCCGCCCGCCTGTTTCGCCGTGCGCTCGAGTTGTTTCTGAAAGGCAATGCCGGCAAGGATGCCATGCTCTTTTTGTAAATGCCGCAGGTCCTCCGGCTCGACCGTCGAGACCATGCCCGAATTCGCAAATGGCGAATCACGCCGCGAAAGGCTCATGCCATTGACCACCACCTCGTCGTTCTCGGTCGACGCGGGCACCACCCAACCACCCGGGCACATGCAAAACGAATGCACGCCGCGGTCGCGGATCTTTGTCGCGAGACGATAACGCGCAGCGGGCAGCAAACGCGGACGCTCTTCCGCGCGGCCAAGATGATACTGGATCCTGTCGATGAACGGCTGCGGGTGCTCGATGCGAAATCCCACCGCGAAGGGCTTGGGCTCGAGCAGAATTTTTTTCTCCGCCAATAGCCGGTACACATCACGCGCTGAATGCCCCGTCGCCAGGATCACCGCATCGCCGTAAATTTCCTCTCCCGCAGCAGTCACCACACCGTGAATTTTTTCCTGCTTGAGAAGAAAATCGACGACCTTCGTTTCAAAGCGCACCTCGCCACCCGCCGCAATGATCGATGCCCGCATCGCTTTGACGACATTCGGTAAAAGGTTCGATCCAATGTGCGGATGCGCATCGGTGAGCACGCGCTCGGGAGCACCGTGCGCGACAAGGATTTCATATACCTTCGCCACCGGCCCGCGCTTGGTCGCACGCGTGTACAACTTGCCATCCGAAAATGTGCCAGCGCCGCCTTCGCCGAAGCAATAGTTC
>CAIVXP010000301.1 GCA_903909905.1 Akkermansiaceae bacterium | reverse complement strand
GTTATTGACGCGTTGTCCGCCACCCCATGCGGATGAGGCCGCCGCCGAGTCGGTGACAAGCGAGTTGGCCGATGCGTTGTCCATCAGGCCGCGCGTGGCGGATGGAGTGTTGAGCAATTGCCACCATTGCGTCGTGCGTTGACGCGTGAGCTGCGAGTAGGCCTCGGCGAGGCTCAGGACACCGGGGCTCATGCCATCGGAAATCATGAAGACTACGCCGCGGACTTTTTTCGCAGGCGTCGTTTTTTCTGCTGCTGCGGCGTGTGAGCCGGAAAAAAACGACGCAGCGCTGACGAGTCCAGCTGATTTGAGCCAACTCCTGCGGTTGATGGATGGGGTGTCAAAATCCTTCATTTTCATGTGCAACCCATAAGCCATCGCGGGTGTGGTTCAAGCGTAATGAAATTTCAGCGTTTTTTCAGCATGCGCAGGACCGGTGGCAAAGCCTGCTCCCATGCGTGTGCGCTGGCGCATCTGAGAACGGCTTCGCTGTCTTCCGATGACGGAAAAGCGCGCTGATCACGGATGCGCTTTGAGCTTCTGGCGATCGCGCTGAGCTCTGGTGGAAGCGCAAGAATTCCCAGCACAGCTGAGAGCGCGACGGCGGCGATGAAAATCGCAATGGCTCCGAGCACGGGGATTTTTCCGGCAAGTACCGCGAGCACCGCCACGACGGCGCCGAGTGGTGGCACGGCGATGCCAAAGCGGCGCGAATGCTCACGTGAGTTGGCGGATTTTGGGTCACGCTCCCGCCACTCGTGAAGGGCCTTGCGGCGAAGTTGATCTCCAAATTCCGCCGCTGTTTCCTCCGCGCGATGAACGGGAGTTTCATCACCCGGTGCGGGCGTCCAGAGCTTGAGGTCGCAGCGGCACATGCGCTTGCCGTATGATGTGAGGACGCGTGTGCCAAACCACCAGCGCGCGATCAATGCCAGTGCGAGTGGTAGAAGCGAAAAGAACAGCAAGAGGCGGAACATGGAAATGGATGGGAATTTTTATTTCATCTCCGCGCAGTGAATCACTTTGCGGGTTTGTAATCGCGCGGGTTGTCGGGCCATGGATGTCTCGGGTAGCGGCCGGCGACTTCTTTTTTCATCTGCGCGTAGCCGCTTGACCAGAAACCTTTGAGATCCTTGGTCATCTGCCATGGTTTTTGCCCCGGCGTGAGGATGTGGACGAGCAATGGCAGGCGGCCGTTGAGGATGGTGGGAGTTTCCCAAACACCAAAAAGATGTGAGACGCGCACGGAAATGAAAGGATCACGTCCGGCCTCATAAGTAATTTTTGCCGATTGCCCGTTGGCCAGAGTGATGCGCTCCGGGCAATATGAGTCGAGTGCCGCACGCTGGCTGTGATTTAGCCATTCGCGCAGCACCGGCCAAACCGGGGCGTCCTTAATGTCCTTGTAGGCGAGTGCGCCATGGCAGATTTGCGCGATTGCATCGGCGCGGTCTTCATCCGACCAACCGGGCATGCCGAGCTCCGGCATGTGCTGACCGAGCAATTGCAATCGCGCGGTCCATTGCTCGACCTGGTGGTCCCAATTTTTGAGCGTGAGCTCATCTTCCAGCACATGCTTGGCGAGAAGTGCCGCAGCCAGATCGGTGTTCACGCCGTGATCGCTTTCCTTCGATTCGAGCACGAGATCGCGAAAGCGCGTTTCCTCGCGCGAAATGACACGGCGACGCGTGTCGTCCCATGCGACACCCTTGCTGCTGGAAATTTCATCGGGGAAAAGTTCTGCGAGCCAGGCCGGATCGATCGCTGTCGCGCGGCGCAGGTGGACGATGACCTCGCGCGCTTCGACCTCGGTGATTTCTGCAGCAACAAACGCGGCGGCATTTTTTGTGCAGGATTCCTCGTCGAGTTTTCCGCGTCG
>CAIVXP010000300.1 GCA_903909905.1 Akkermansiaceae bacterium | reverse complement strand
GCAGAGAACGCAGAGGGAATTTGAGGGGCTTCAGATTAAAGATGCCCCCATCCCCACCCACAAAAAACTCCGCGCTTTTCTCCGCGTGCTCCGCTTCTATGCGTTTCGCTGAAACACATATTTTGATCATTTGGCGGGAGCAGACGGGCGGCGCGATTGTCAATTTTTCAGCTTTTACAGCGCGCGGTCTTTTTCGGGCCGCAAGGTGACACGCTTTGGAACCGTTCGCGTTTGAATGAGGAGCTCGCCCGCTACACCCACCATGATGTCGACATTCGGGATCGGAGTGCCGTGCTCGATCTTCTCCAAGTGGTGAAACCCGATGCCATCGTTCACGCCGCAGCCCAACCCTCCCACGACCTTGCGGCATCGATGCCGTTTGATGATTTCGATACCAACGCGGTCGGCACGCTCAACTTGCTCGAAGCCGCGCGCCGCTCATGCCCGGAGTCACCATTTGTTTGCATGTCGACCAACAAGGTCTACGGCGACCGACCCAACACCATTGCGCTGCGCGAATTGGAGACCCGCTGGGATTACGCGGATCCTGCCTACGCTCACGGCATCGCCGAGGATTTTTCCATCGACCAGAGCAAGCACTCGCTGTTTGGCGCATCGAAGGTGGCGGCGGATGTGATGGTTCAGGAATATGGCCGATATTTCGGCATGCCCACCTGCGCCTTGCGTGGTGGTTGCCTTGCCGGACCAAACCATTCGGGCGTCGAGCTTCACGGATTCCTGAGTTATCTCGTGAAATGCAATCTCGAAGGGCGCGAATACCGCGTCTACGGCTACAAGGGCAAACAGGTTCGCGACAATATCCACAGCGAGGATGTGGCGCGCTTCATCTGGGAATTCATCAAAGCCCCGCGCGCGGCCGAGGTCTACAATCTCGGTGGCGGCAAAGAAAATTGCTGCTCAATCCTCGAGGCATTCCGCATTGCCGAATCCTTCTCAGGGAAAGCCCAGCGATACACCTATCACGAGGAAAACCGCATCGGCGATCACATTTGCTACTACAGCGATCTTCGAAAAATGCGCGCCCACTATCCGCAGTGGGATATCACTATTTCGCTCAACGAAACCATTCGTCAAATCGTCGAGTCCTGGCAAGGCCGGCTGGAAGCATGATGCCCGAGCGATCGAATCCCCATGAACATTCTCATCACCGGCATTTGCGGATTCGCGGGCAGCGTTCTGGCGCGGACCTTGTTGCAGCAGCAAGCAGGACTGCGCATCACCGGCATCGACAACCTGTCGCGCAAGGGCAGTGACACAAATGTCGAAACCCTGCGCCAACTTGGAATCGATGTCCGCATCGGTGATGTGCGTGATGCCGATGCCCTTGCCACACTGCCATGCGCGGACTTCATCATCGATTGCGCGGCCAACCCAAGTGTGTTGGCCGGCGTGGACGGCGCATCAAGCAGCCTCGGCGTGATGCAGCACAACCTTTACGGCACGGTGAATTTGCTGGAGCTCTGCAAGTCATGGAATGCCGGCTTCATCCTGCTGAGCACCAGCCGAGTCTATTCGATCCCGGCACTTGCCTCGCTGCCGCTCGTCGAAAATGAAACCCGATTCTCGATTGAGGCCTCCGCTGATGATTGGTCGCCGCAAGGCATTGCGGAAAAATTTTCGACCGTGCCGCCCATCAGCCTCTATGGCAGCTCGAAACTTTGCTCGGAGTTGCT
>CAIVXP010000299.1 GCA_903909905.1 Akkermansiaceae bacterium | reverse complement strand
TCTCGATGTCCGAACCAGTGATCAGCCCCGCAAGTTTTCCATTCGCATCAATGAGCGGAAGTTTCTCAATCCGGTTCTGATACAAAATCCTCCGAGCTTCTTCCAAGCTGGTCGTCGGCGGCGCAGTGATCAAACGCTCTTTGGGGGTCATCACATCGGCGACCGTCGCATCGGTGCGATCCAGATAACGCACATCGCGACCGGTGACCATGCCCTCAAGGTGACCCTCGGCATCGATGACCGGGAATCCGGAAAATCCGTTCTTTGCCATGATCTCGCGCACATGGTCGACCGTGTCTTCCTTGCGCACCGTATGCGGCTTGAGGATCACCGCGTTTTCCGAACGCTTGACCCGTGAAACCATCACTACCTGTTCATCGATCGGGCAGGCACGGTGGATCACACCCATGCCGCCCTCGCGCGCCAAAGCGATAGCAAGGTCATGCTCTGAAACCGTGTCCATCGCCGCCGAAACCACCGGCAGGGACAAAGGGATCCCCTCCGCAAGCAAAGTCGAGAGATCCGCGTCTCCTGGCAAAACCGAGCTCAGGGCCGGCACCAGCAAGACATCATCAAATGACAATCCGAGTGAAATATCCGCCATGGGGGAGTCAATAGAACCGCCACAGCCGACGCAAGCCCGAATCTTGGAAAATACCAAATCCCCCACCCCAAAAAACCCGCCACAGGGCCAAGCGAACAAGGCAATCAAACGATTTTGACAAATCCCCGCCTGCCGCTAGCCTCCGCCCGTTCGCTCCGTGCGACATTTGGCACGATCGCCGCTACAGCGCATTCCTCCCACCACCATGAACACACTCCGCACCTTCACCACCGGCTCCGGAGCCGAGGGCAAGTTCCACTCGCTGCCCGCTCTCGCCGAACAAGGATTTTCCAATCTCTCCCGTCTGCCAGTCTCGATCCGCATCGTGTTGGAATCGCTGCTTCGCAACAACGATGGCCTCAAGGTCGGCGACAAGGACATCGCCAACCTCGCCGCCTACAACGCAAAAAATCCCGGTGACTATGAGATCCCCTTCGTGGTCGCGCGCATCGTTTTGCAAGACTTCACCGGCGTGCCGCTTTTGGTTGACCTCGCCGCCATGCGCTCGGCCGTCAATGGCATGGGCCGCGATGCGAAAATGATCGAACCCCTCGTGCCAGTCGACCTCGTCGTCGACCACTCGGTGCAGGTGGATTACGCCGGCACCGGCGACTCGCTCAACCGCAACCTCGACCTCGAATTCCACCGCAACCGCGAACGCTACGAGTTCCTGAAATGGGGCGAGCAGGCATTCGATACCTTCAAGGTCGTGCCACCCGGCATCGGCATCGTTCACCAAGTGAACCTCGAGTACCTCGCCAAATGTGTGCTCGAAAAAGATGGCGTCTTCTACCCCGACACACTCGTCGGCACCGACTCGCACACGACGATGATCAACGGCCTCGGCGTCGTCGGCTGGGGCGTCGGCGGCATCGAAGCGGAAGCCGGCATGCTCGGCCAACCGGTCACTTTCCTCGTCCCCGAAGTCGTCGGCGTCCACCTCACCGGCGAACTCGCCACCGGCGTCACTGCCACCGACCTGGTCCTGCTCGTGACGGAAGTCCTGCGCAAAACGAAAGTCGTCGGAAAATTTGTCGAGTTCTACGGGCCCGGCGCCAAAGCCCTCTCGCTACCCGACCGCGCAACCATCGCCAACATGGCCCCTGAATACGGAGCGACGATGGGCTTCTTCGGCATCGACGAAATCACCACCGGCTACCTCGCCGGCACCGGACGCTCGCCCGAACTCTGCAAAACCGTCGAGAATTACTACAAG
>CAIVXP010000298.1 GCA_903909905.1 Akkermansiaceae bacterium | reverse complement strand
GGTGGGCGACGCATACGAGATGCGCCCACCCTTTTAAGCGCTCAAAAAATTGCTATTAGACGTCATGTGCACTGTGATTTTGCCGCTTTTGTTGCTTGAGGGCTTAGATCTGAGTGGATAAAAAGCAAACACAGCTTCGACCATTTGGTCTCAGCTTTTGAGCCCAAACCTCACGAAATCTTTCCATCGCCACATTTTTCATGCCCGAATCTCCCTCATACCCACAGAATCCAAGCGGCCTGCGCGACAATCACGGCCGGGGCAAGGCTGGTGACTTCCTTAAAAATTCGATTCGTGATGGCTGCGATCTTTCGTTTGTATCGGCCTACTTCACCGTTCACGCCTATCATGCGCTTCGTGATAGTCTGGAGGCTTCAGCGGGTCTGCGATTTCTTTTCGGTGAGCCAAGCTTTATTCGAAACATTGAAGAGGAGGGTAAGCAGTCGCGGCGTTTCAGTCTCAGTGATGAAGGACTCGCGGTGGCAAACCAACTTTGCCAGCGCAAGCTAGCGAGAGACTGTGCGGACTGGATTACGCGTAAAGTGGACATCCGTTCGGTTGTGCGAGCGGGATTTCTTCATGGCAAGATGTACCACATCCGCGATGGGCGGGTAGAGAATGCGATTGTTGGCAGTTCCAATTTCACGATTCCCGGCCTTGGGCTCAGAGAGAACGGCAACAACATCGAGCTGAACCTGATTGTCTCGGATGATCGTGACAGGAAGGATTTGTTAGATTGGTTTGAAGGAATTTGGTCGGACAAATCCCTGACCAGCGATGTCAAAGACGAAGTGCTCAAAGAATTGGCGCGACTTTATTCCAATCAGACACCGGAATTCATTTATTACCTGACCCTCTTCAACCTTTTCCGGCAGTATCTTGATGGCGCGGAGGATCTGGATAAAATCCTCAGCCGCACGGCCCTACCGGACACTGGCATTTGGCATGCCTTGTACTCCTTCCAAAAAGACGGCGCAAAAGCCGCCATCAACAAAATCCTCGCCACCAATGGCTGCATTCTCGCCGACAGCGTCGGCCTTGGAAAAACTTACACAGCGCTGGCGGTGATTAAATACTTCGAATTGAGAAATGAAAAAGTATTGGTCCTTTGCCCGAAAAAATTGCGGCGCAACTGGACGGTTTACAAGGCGAACAGCTCCTTGAATCCCTTCGAAAAAGACCGTTTCGGCTATCATGTCCTTTCCCATACCGATCTCGGGCGCGAACGCGGCGAAGTCGATGGTCAGGATCTGGCGAACTTCAATTGGGGGGCCTACGACCTTGTCGTCATCGACGAGTCTCACAATTTTCGAAACAACAAACAGGCAGTTCAGCGTCCCGGTGAGCCTGAGCGAAAAAGTCGTTATCAGCGGCTCATGGATGACATTGTTCGCAAGGGGCAAAAAACGAAAGTTCTTCTGCTGTCCGCGACACCGGTCAACAACCAGTTGGCAGATTTGCGCAACCAGCTTTCGATCATTGCCGGTGGCGATGTCATTAGGGATGCCGGAGCGGATGCGGCATTTTCAAAAAGCCTTGAGATCGCATCCATCAAGGAAACCACGCGAATCGCGCAGGTTCACTTCACCCTATGGTCGAAGAAAAAGCCCGAGGAGCGCACGACGCGCGATTTGTTGATGGGGATCGGCGGTGATTTCTTCAAGTTGCTTGATGGCCTCAGCATTGCCCGTTCTCGCAAGCAAATTGCGGCCAACTACAAGGAAGAAATGAGCAATCTTGGCGGCTTTCCTAAGCGTCCGGCGCCCATCGCCATTCATCCGCCCATTGACCTCAAGGATGGCTTCCTTTCCTTCGAGCAGCTCGACACGGAAATCAAAAATTTGAATCTTTCGATTTATCATCCGACCAATTTCTTGCGCCAGGATCTGCCCAAGGAGGTCTTGGAAGGCTACGAAAACAAAATTCTAGGCGGATTCACTCAACAGGGCCGCGAGAAGATCCTCACCTCGATGATGAAGGTGAATTTTCTCAAGCGTTTGGAAAGCTCGGTGGATTCCTTCCGTCTGACCTTGAAACGCACCATCGAAAAAATTGATCTGCTCGAGGAAAGAATCAAACGCTTCACCAAACATGCGGATGACAACCCGGACATTGATTGGGACAGCCTCACGCCCGATGAGATTGAGGATCCTGATTCGGAAACAAAGGATTTCACAATCGGTGGTCGCCGCCGAATCCACTTGGCCCACATCAAGTTGGAAGAGTGGCTGCTCGCGGTGCGTACGGATCGAACCAAGCTGCAGTTTCTTCTCGAAAAAACCGAGAAGGTCAAACCCGATCGCGATGCGAAACTGGCGGAGCTTCGCAATCGAATCGCGGCGAAAGTCGCCAATCCAAGCATCAACCGCGATGGCAAGGCGGTTCGCAAGATTCTGGTATTCACTGCATTCGCTGATACTGCGAAATACCTCTACGCACAGCTTTCCCCATGGGCGCGGGAAACCTTAGGCATCCATACAGCGATGGTGGTGGGGGATGGAGAAAACAAGACCAGTCTCGGCACGGCGGATTACGACGACATCCTCACCAACTTTTCACCAAGGTCGAAAAGACGAGCAGAGCAAGCACGCTTTCCGCAGGATGAGGAAATTGAGCTACTCATCGCCACCGATTGCATTTCGGAAGGTCAAAACCTTCAGGACTGCGACCAGTTGGTGAATTACGACATTCATTGGAACCCGGTTCGCATCATCCAGAGGTTTGGCCGTATCGATCGGATCGGCTCACGTAACGAGTCGGTGCAGCTGATCAACTTCTGGCCGGTTGCCGATTTGGATCAGTACCTGAATGTGAAGCACCGCGTCGAAGCTCGCATGGCGCTTGCCGACCTTGCTGCGACTCAGACTGACAATTTGCTCGATCAGCAACAAATCGAAGACCTCATTCATCAGGATCTGCGGTTCCGCAACCATCAGTTGAAGCGACTCAAGGACGAGGTGCTCGATCTTGAGGATTTTTCGGATTCGCCGAGCCTCACCGACTTTTCGCTCGATGAATTCCGCATCGATCTTCTGCGTTATCTCGAAAGTCGGCGCGAAGAGTTGGAGTCAGCGCCACTTGGCCTTTACGCGGTCGTCCCGACCAACATCGAGAAATGCCCCGGTGCACGACCCGGAGCATTGTTTTGCCTGCGGCGCGCAAACGAGGAAAACACCAAAACCGCGAACACCGAAAACCTCAATCCACTGGCACCCCATTTTCTCGTCTATGTGTTGGATGATGGCACCGTTCGTTACTCCTTCGCCCAACCAAAGGAAACCTTGCTCATTTTGCGACAACTGGCATCCGGCCATCCGGCGGCATTCGAAAAACTTTGCGATCTTTTCGACCAGCGTACCCAAGAAGGTGAGGACATGAGCCATTACAACCGACTGGTCCAAAGCGCCCTTCATTCGATTGAGGTGACCTTCCGCAAGAGAGCGGCGATTAGCTTGCTATCCAGCCGCGATGGACTTCTTCCGGGTGCCGACGAGACACCCAAGGCTGATGCCGGCGATTGGCAATTGGTCACTTGGTTGGTAGTCATGGACCCGGCAAACTAGCCTTTGCCACAATCGAACGCTGATATGCCCCACATGGAATCCCAAAACACCGAATGGAAGGAGTCGTGGCGCGACGACCACCTCCGCTGGGTCTCCGGCTTCGCCAATGCGGAAGGGGGGCGCTTGGAAATCGGACGCAACGACAAGGGCGACATCGTCGGCTTGGCAGATGCCTCCAAACTGCTGGAGGACCTCCCCAACAAAATTCGAGACCTGCTGGGCATCCTTGTAGCGGTCAATCTCCACCATGCCGATGGCAAGCCATGGATCTCCATCGAGGTGGACGCTTACCCGAACCCCATCAGCTATCGCGGCCACTACTACATCCGTAGCGGCAGCACGTTGCAGGAACTCAAGGGCGCAGCTCTCGACCGCTTCCTCCTGCGCAAGCAGGGCCGCAGTTGGGACAGCGTTCCCGTGCCGAAGGTGGATGTCGCTGACTTGTCCACGCAAGCCATCGGGAAATTCCGGGAAATGGCCGCTCGCAGCGGTCGCCTCGATCCTGCCGACCTCCGCGTCCCGGACGTCGAGTTGATCGACAAGCTCAAGCTCACCGAGGGCAAATACCTCAAGCGCGCCGCCCTGCTGCTTTTCCACCCGGACCCGGAGCGCTTCATCACCGCTTCCTTCGTTAAGATCGGTTACTTCCGCACGGCTGCGGAACTTGCGTACCACGATGAGATGCATGGCCCCCTCTTCGAGCAAAGCGCCAGTACCATCGACCTCGTCAAAACCAAGTATCTCAAGGCCGCCATCACTTATGAGGGCATCCAGCGCATCGAGCGTTACC
>CAIVXP010000297.1 GCA_903909905.1 Akkermansiaceae bacterium | reverse complement strand
TTCTGCGAGCCAGGCCGGATCGATCGCTGTCGCGCGGCGCAGGTGGACGATGACCTCGCGCGCTTCGACCTCGGTGATTTCTGCAGCAACAAACGCGGCGGCATTTTTTGTGCAGGATTCCTCGTCGAGTTTTCCGCGTCGATTGCCGATGAGGCGGCAGGCAAGCGTGCCTTGGTTGAAGCGGATCGCAAGTTGGTCGCTGAAGCTTGCGAGCATCGCTTTGCCGATCGATTCGTGATGCGCCGTGAAATCGATGGCTTGGAAATTCCAACCGTGGCTCTCGGCGATTGATCGCAGGCGGTCGAATCCTTGCGCAGTCTCTCTGGCGCCACGCGCAAGGATGCCGACTTGCCCGCAGCGCTGCGGATCGAAGTTCATTGCGGCGGCTGATTCGAATGCACGCCATTCGCCCGCGAAATCGGAGTGATCATCAGCGAAGATGAAATCTTTGCGTCCGACGCCACCACGCTTGTTGGTGAAAACGCCTTCGCCTTGCACCGCTGCGGCGATGAAGGCTGTCTCGGCGACGCATCCATGTTCGTGACCGGCCAGCATGAGTCGCGAGAATCGCGGCTCGAGTGGCAAGGCCGCCATTTTTTTCCCTTCGCCCGTGAGCGCGCCTTTTTCATCAAGCGCGCCGAGGTCGTGAAGCAGGTGCTCGGCGCGAACGAGTGACTCTTCGGTGGGCGCGTCGAACCAACGGAAATCACGAATTTCATGCACGCCCGCGGATTTGAGCATGAGCACCGCTTCGGCGAGATCGACGCGTCGAACTTCGGGTGATTCGAATTCCGCGCGGCGCGCGTGATCGGCCTCGCTCCACAGTCGGAATGCGCGCCCAGGAGCGGTGCGTCCGGCGCGACCTGCGCGTTGCTCTGCGGCGGCGCGTGAGATTTTTTTTACATGCAGTGTGTTGATGCCACGGCGCGGTTCAAACGAGGCGATGCGCGCCAGGCCGGAATCGATTACCGTGCGAACGCCGTCGATGGTAAGCGATGTTTCCGCGACGTTCGTGGCGACGATGATCTTTGGTTTATCGCCGGGGCGTATCGCCGCTTCCTGCGCGGCTGGCGGCAGGGTGCTGTAAAGCGGAAACACTTCCCATCCGCGTGTGGTCGATCCCTGCTCGAGCAACTCGATGGTTTTGCGGATCTCGTGAGTGCCCGGCAAAAACATCAGGATGTTTCCCGCATCGCTCATCGACATCGCTTCGCGACACACGCCGACCATCCGTTCCCAGATGGGAATCTCACGCGGCGGGCCACCGCGCCGGTCATGAGTCGAAGCTTTTTCCGGACGATAAAAAACCTCGACGGGATAGGTGCGGCCACCGGCTTCGAGCGTGACAGCGGGCGCGAGAAAATCGGCCAAGCCCTTAGTTTCAAGCGTGGCCGACATCACCACCACACGGAGATCCGGGCGCGGACCGTCCTGCAGATCGAGACAGCGGGCGAGCGCGACATCGACCGCGAGACGGCGTTCGTGGAATTCATCGAATATCACCGCGCCGATGCCGTGAAGCTGCGGATCATCCTGGATCCAGCGCTGGAAAACACCATCGGTGAGGTAGAGAATTTTTGTTTCATTTCCATACTTCGAATCGAAGCGCACCGCATGACCCACCTCGCGACCCACGCTCGTGCCGCGTTGTTTCGCCACCCATCCGGCAAGCAGTCGCGCTGCCATGCGTCGGGGTTCGACGACGAGAATCATACCCTCGACGCCCGCATCGAGCAACATGCCTGGCACCTCCGTCGACTTGCCGGAGCCAGTGGGGGCCTTCAGCAACACCCGCGCGCGAACAGCTGAAGAGACAGCAGCACGCAATGAGTCGGCAATTTCGAAAACAGGCAATGACACGCACGAGGGTGTGAATGGAAATGTGGCATCGGGAAAGCGCAAAGAAGCAAAGATGCCATATGATGCAATGGTCTGCGCAAAAGGAATTTATCCCACATATGGTGTTCTTTCTGATTTGACCGGATGCGATTTCCGCCATTCCTTGCCAGCCTTACGATTCCGTTTTGAGATCGGGGATGTGGGTGAATGAAATTCGCATCGGCGCGGTGTCACGGCTTTCTTGGACGCTGCCGAAGTAGACGACCGAGCGGCCGTAGCGGGCACGCAATTGATCGAGGGTGGCATCGAGGCGGCGGAATTTATCCTCGGTTTGTTCCATTGATTCGGCGACGAAGCTTTGGAACAACTCGGGCGTGTGGTTGTCGTGTGCGATGAGGCGGGTGAGTACGACGCCGACCTGGAGAATCTTCTCGCGTGGGTCGGGTCGTTCGCGCCAGAGGCGATCGAGCAGATGCATCAGGCGCAGAGTTGAGTCCGTCTCCGGCATGCGGATTTCCGGTGCCCACGCCGGACCGCGGAGATAGGAAAGTTGCAATGTGAGCGCGCCGCAGAGCAGGCCGTGTGAGCGCAGCCTTTCGCAAGCTTTGTGTAGCAGCTTGCAGAGGATCGGCCATGCCTTGTCCGGGTGTCGGTGCTCAGGGGGCAGCACATGCGAGTGGCCGATGGATTTGCGTGCGGATACCAGTTCGGGGATTTCATCGCCGCGCAACAGGTGCCAGAAGCGGTCGCCGAGCACGCCGCCCCACACGCCGTGCAGCATTTTTTTCGGTGCTTGGCAAAGTGCTTCGATCGTGTGAATGCCGGCTGCATGCAAGCGGGCCTCGGTGCGGCGAGCGATGCCGGTGAGGTCACGGAGCTTCAGTTCGTAGAGCACCTCTGGCAGGTCCTTGCTCTCGATGAGGAAAAGTCCGTCGGGCTTGCGCATCTTTGAAGCCATTTTGGCGAGGTACTTGTTGGGTGCGGCGCCGATGCTCACTTTGATGAAAGGTGAAATTTCTTTTGCAACGGTGTCTTTGATTTTTCTGCCGATATTGGCGACCGTGGAAGGCTCGCGCAGATTGAGGGGCAGCCATGCCCACATTTCGTCGATGCTCAGGATCTGCTCGACATGGATGCAGTCTTCGACTGCCTCGACGATGCGGTGGTGGATCGCAATGTACTCCGTTGGTTTGGATTCGACGATCGTGATGCCGGGACAGAGCACGCGCGCGTCACTGATCCGTGTGCCGGTTTTTACTCCGTAGGCCTTGGCCTCGTAGGAGGCGGCGATGCAGCACGATGACTCTGCCATCACTGGAGCTACGCCAACCGGGCGCCCGCGCAGAGCGGGGTCCAAATGTTGTTCGACCGACGCGAAAAACGAGTCGCAGTCGACGAAAAGTGCTGTCAGCGGAGGGTCCAAGGCCACGAGCTTTGCGTGGTAAAATCGGGCAGTCAATTTTAAATGTTCAAATGAACATTTAAATTAAATTGATGATATGGCGGATGAGTGAGGAGTGTGAGGCGGACGATGTTTTTATTACGGCTTACGTTTTGGCAATTGCGTGGATCGGCAGCATTCCGCACGCCATCGCGTTATGTGGGTTTGGGATCTTTCTGTCATGGTCTGTTTCGTTGCATTCGCGATCCGAATGCATCACATCCGATGAAATTCTTACCCGTTCACAGACCCTGAATTCGTTGCGGCAATGTCCGTCGTGACGCACAGCGGTTGGCTGGCTCGCGACGGTTCATGAGGCGGACGGAAATCGGTGGTGGTCGAGCGGATGGATTCTCTTCTCCCCCAAAAAAATCATGGACAGGTTTTGACGCGGTAGCGCGTTGATCGACCAAGGGCGGCAGCGTTTCCGGCTCGGATTTACCCGAAGCGGAAGGTTTGCGACCGATGCTCTACCTCTCCGTTTTCATTCCAAACACACACAGAAAAAACACTTCGATGAATACCGCTTTCCAGTCCGCAAGCATGCACATGGGTCCGTTTTATCGTCGTGATCTGGATGCGATGAGAAATTTTGGAGAAATTGCCGCGGGTAACCATGGGGCTGCCGACGAGGGCTGCCGGATACCGATCTGGAAGCATGTGCTCGATGCGGTTTTCCTTCTCTTGGTCTTGCCGCTTGCTTTGCCGTGCATGGCGCTTGTGGCTTTGTGGATCGGCGTGGTGTCGAGCGGGCCGGTGTTTGTACGTCAGGAGAGGATCGGGCGTCATCGCCGCTGTTTTCCGATGTACAGGTTTCGCACGCTGAAGGTCGATGAGATCGATGGTCCCGAGCAAGGATATTTCGATGATCTGGTGCGCATGGGGTCGCCGCTGATGAAACTCGATCTGCTGCGCGATCCGCGCTTGATCCCCGGTGGGCGTTTGCTGAGAGCCTCCGGTCTGGATGAGCTGCCACAGATCATCAACATCCTGTTGGGCGACATGAGCTGGGTCGGGCCCAGGCCAAGCCGTCCATCCGAGCTTTGTCATTTCACCGCGATACAGAGGCGCCGATTCGATGTGTTGCCGGGGCTGACCGGTTTGTTTCAGTTGCACGGTAACGGGCTTTCGACCTTTGTCGAAATGAACGCGATGGATGCCGCCTATGTGAGGCACTGTTCGCCGTGGCTTGATGTGAAAATCATGCTTCGCACGCCTGGCATGTTGCTGCGCCAGACATTTTCTGTGCTTCGAAATGCAGAGGCTCACCCAGCAACCCATATCGATATCGCCGAGTGAGTCATCGTGTCGATGCGTTGCGCTCTCATTCAAATCAAACTGATATAAAAAAGCCGTATTCTGTCATTATCCAATTCATCAAAAATCAAACATCATGAACTCCTATCATCTATCATCGCATTCTTCAGGTGTTGGCATTCACGACATTCTACATGCCTTGAAAAGGCGTCGTGTGATGGTGATTTCGCTATCGATAATTGGGATCTTGTTGGCCGCGCTGCTGCATTTTTCGCGCAAACCGGTCTACGCTTCCGACGCCAAGCTGTTGGTGAGATATGTGCTCGAGCGAGGTGCGGTCGATCCCTACGAGGCGCGGCAGAATCCAGGGGCCGCGAAGGCCGATCAGGTGATTCAGACCGAGATTGAGATTCTCACCAGCATGGACCTTGCGCTTGATGTGGTGCGTGATGTTGGGGTGGAAAACATTTCGCCCGGTCTTGAGGGCGAGCGCGATATTGAGAAGGCGGCCGCCGTGCTGCTTAGCCATCTCAAGGTTGTGGTAGGCCAGAGCAACAATGTGTTGTTGGTCAAATATTCGCATGGGGATCCGGCGGTGACCAAGGAGGTCTTGCACAAGCTGATGGATGCGTATTTCCAGAAGCATTTGCTGATTCACCGTTCGGCGGCGGCGTTTGACATCATCGCCAATCAGACCAAAGAGGTGAAACAAAAGCTCAGTCAGACGGAGGAGAAGCTTAACAAGTTGCGTACCGAATCCGGAATCACCTCGCTTGGTGAGGCCACCGGCACGCTCGCCAATCAGCGGGCATCGACCAATGAAGAGCTCATCAAGGTGCGCGCGGAATATGCGGAGCAACAGGCAAAAATCGAATCGTTGCGAAAGAAACCAAGCGGTGGTTCGGGTAGTGCCGCAGGTCCGAACGGCCCATCCGATCCCGCATCGGGCATTACTCCGGCGGTGCTTGCCGAGTATCGCGTAAATCTTGAGATGTTGGATTTCCTTCGCAAGCGCGACATCGAGCTCAGGATCAAGTTCAGGCCCGGCAATCGTTTGCTGGAGTTGAACCGCAGCCAGATCGGCCAATGTGAATCGAAGCGCCAAGCATTGGTTGCCGCGTATCCGATGTTGGCCGCTGGGGTAAAAGATGATTCAGATAACCCGCTGTGGAGCCAATCCCTCGAGCAGGCGCGGCTTGCGGCGTATGCGGCGAAGATCAAGGTTTTTGAAAATCACCTCAAGGAAATCTCCACACAGTTCAGCGAACAATATGGGATTGGTTCACGCATTGAGGAACTTGAGAGGCAAAGGCAGATGGAGGATGCCGAGTACCGCAATCTGGAGGCGAATCTCAAAAATGCGAGGGTCGACCAAACGCTGGATCCCTCGAGGATGCCAAATATCACAATCGTGCAGCAGCCCACTGAGCCATTTCGCTATTACGATGAGCGTGAAAACAAGATCATCATGGGCTTGGCCGGCGGTGGCATGTCGCTGGGATTGGGTCTTGCGTTGTTGATGGAGCTGTTGCTCGACAAGCGTGTGAGGCGTCCTGACGACATTGAGAGGCGTTTGAGCATTCCGCTCATGTCATGCATTCCCAATCAGCGTGGGCAGGATCGCGGCCACTTGCTTGCGTATGGTGGTACACCACTTTTGGGAAATGATGATGGCTCCGGAGATTCAGGCGGGCCGGACTACGGAAATGCCCGATCATTCATTTTGCCCTACACTGAAACCATTCGCGACCGCGTCATTTTTGATTTTGATGCGAACCGTATTACGCATAAGCCCAAGCTTATCGCGGTGACGAGCCTGTGCTCCGGATCGGGCACGAGTACGATAGCGGCTGGTTTGGCGAAGTCGTTCTCCGAGATACCTGGGGCGAAGGTGCTGTGGGTGGATCTCAGTACTTTTGATCCGGATGAAGATCGGAAATCTGATGGTGCGAAATGGCCGCTCAACCGCGCGCTGCGCATGGCGGCGAGCCCGTCGTTTGCGCACAACGAGCGCAGTCTTTTTCATGCGAGCGGCGACACAGAGGAGGGGACGGATGCGCGTGGGATCAACGCCGTGCAGTTCAGCCGCATGCTACCCGAACTCCAGGACAGCCCGTATGACTACATCATTTTTGAAATGCCTGCGGTTGAGAAGTCCGGCCGCACGCTGACGATGGCGGCATTAATGGACAAAGTGATTCTCGTGCTTGATGCGGAGAACACGGTGAAGGACATGTTGGTATGGACTTATTCCGAGCTCACCAAGGGCAAGGCGGATGTTTCCTGTGTTTTCAACAAAGCGAACTCCGATGTGCCATCGTGGCTGTGCGCGAATTGAAGGTTTATTTGAGTCATCCCGATGATAAGGCTGCGTCACAAGTTTCTGATCCGGATGCTGAGGCTTACGGATCAATTGGCGTTGGCCGTCGCGCTGGTGCTGGTACTTTGGCCGGAGGTGCTGGTCGCGGAGACTGGCGGGCCGGGGATATATTTGCGAAATGGGGGCTTTGCAGGTGCTGCAGGAATGCTCGTGCTGATAACGGGTTGGGTGTTCATCCATGATCATTTCGTGCGCTACCGGGTCGACCGTTTCGTGCCTTTTGCTGCGGAGCTTCGTGATTTCATGAAAGCTACCGGGGTCGCCTCTTTGTGGTTGTTGTTGATCGGCTTGCTGGTGCCGTATGCGGATTTGGGCAGCTCGTCGTTGGCGGTTTTTTTCGCGCTTGTATGTGTGGCAGGATCGGCGAGCCGCCTGGTTGTGAGGTCAGTGGTGATGGGTGCGCGTAAGTCGGGGTACAATTTCCGGAACATCCTTTTTGTTGGGGTAAACGAGCAAGCATTGCGAGTGGCATCGAAGATTGAGGCGAGGCCGGAGTTGGGATTTCGGATTGTGGGATTTGTGTCCGAGGGTGCGTCCGAAGGCATGCCGGAGCCTTCAACTATGCGTGCGGACTGGCCGGTGCTGGGTTCGCTCGATGGCATGAGGGAGATTTTGGAAAAAGAGAGCGTTGATGAGATCATCGCGTGTCTGCCAGTGGACTCAAAGATGGAGGAGATCGGCCGTGTGACTGGGTATGCGCGGGATCTCGGCGTGGTGATGCGTTTGGTTCCTGGAAATGTTGAGCGCGGTGTGCTCGATGGAATGCAGGTCGAGTTTTTTGACGATGAATTTGTCATCACGCTGTTTCGCGAGAGGATGATCGGTCAGCTGTTTATAAAGCGGGTGATTGATGTGGTGCTTTCATCGATTCTGCTGATGTTTTTGTCGCCCTTGTTTTTGGTGATTGCGGCGTGGATCAAGGCAACCAGCAAGGGCCCGGTTTTTTTCACGCAGGAGCGAGTGGGTTTGAACAAGCGAACATTTCGGATGTACAAATTTCGTTCGATGTTGGATGAGGCGGAAAAAATGCGCGAATCCATCGAGCATTTGAATGAGCTCGACGGACCGGCGTTCAAGATTCAGAACGACCCGCGGATCACCGGCATGGGAAAGTTTTTGAGACGCACGAGTCTCGACGAGTTGCCGCAGTTG
The DNA here is from genome assembly GCA_903909905.1 of Akkermansiaceae bacterium. Lineage (GTDB taxonomy): Bacteria > Verrucomicrobiota > Verrucomicrobiia > Verrucomicrobiales > Akkermansiaceae > Luteolibacter. The sequence continues at coordinate 278 of CAIVXP010000297.1, read as the reverse complement.
TTCAATGTGTTGCGCGGCGAAATGAGCTTGGTCGGTCCGCGGCCGCCGCTGCGTGAGGAGGTTGAGCGCTATGAATGGATGTTTCGCAAGCGTCTGTCGGTAAAGCCTGGAATTACGTGCATATGGCAGATCAGCGGGCGCAGCGATGTTTCATTCGCTCATTGGATGCGAATGGACCAAGACTATGTGGATAACTGGTCGCTGTGGCTGGATTTAAGAATTCTATTGAAAACGATACCGGCGGTATTGAGCAGCAGGGGGGCATGCTGATATGGATA
>CAIVXP010000296.1 GCA_903909905.1 Akkermansiaceae bacterium | reverse complement strand
CGGTTGTGATCGGTGAGTAAACGAATTGGCTGCGCTCTTCCGGAAGAGTGGATGTAAGCAATAAGGTGAGGTTTTTTTTGCAAAGGGGTATGGAGTCATCGAGCAAGGTCATATCCTCCATGTTATTCTTTTCTTTGATGGACGCTTTCTCGCTGACCGGGGTTTTTTTAGGGGCCTTGTCGTCCGAAATTGAATTGGCGAGAAAAACGACAAGCCCTGCAAACAGAAGCCAGCCAAGGATAAGCTTGGTCACGAAGCGGCTTGATTTTCTGCGCCTTACCGTCAGGCGCAAAGGTTTACCGTCTGCGTTTTGTTCGTTCTTGATGCTTGTGACGGTCCTCGCAAACGGAATGGGCGCTTTGTTTTCCTTCGGCTGTGGATTCGGATCGAAGCCGCAATGAGTGCAGCGACGCGGTCCTTTAGTGAGCGTGCTGGATTGAAACAGAGAGCCGCAGCGACTGCAGTGATACCAGAATGGATTGTCGTCAGTCACGGTCCGGATCGTGGTCAGATTGGTTCAAGAATATCAGCGGTCCGCATAGGTGCGGTCAATTGGAACATGATAAAATTGTATGCTGCAGTTGACGTCATTTGATGCAAGCGGCTTTTGAGTTCAGTCCATTTGACGTTCGAGCGCTTTGGACATGGCATCTTCGACGATTCGGGCCGCCATGGCTTCGGTGGCTGCATCGAGGCGTTGCACCGCAGCTTTGAGCGGGTTGGCGGCACCAGATTCCATGGCGTTGCGAACTGCATCAAGGGCAATGGTGATTTCAGACTTTTCAGTTTCGTTTGCGAGACCCTGTTGCAGCGCGTTTTCCACGGCGGGGATCAATTCTTCCGCCTTGAGCCGGGCTTCGGTGAAGACGCGCATCGCCATGTCCTCGAAGGCATGCTCGACCGATTCGCCCACCATGGCTTCGACAGCCGCATCATCGACATCGACCGCGGTTTTGCCCATGGTCACGACCGTGTCGGTACCGGTGGCGATGTCGCGGGCGAGGACTTCGAGAATTCCGTTTTCGTCGATCTTGAATTGCACGCCGACCCTGGCCTGGCCTTTGGGTGCGGGTTGAAAATTGATATTAAAATTCCCGAGCTCCCAGTTGTCGTTGGCCATTTCTCGTTCGCCTTGGAGCACGCGGAGTTTCATCGCGGATTGCCCGTCGGCCGCGTTGGTGAATGCCTCGCCGGCCTTGCACGGGATGGTGGTATTGCGCGGGATGAGCACATTCATCAGGCCGCCTAGAGTTTCGATGCCGAGGCTCAATGGAGTCACATCCAGCAGGATCATTTTGCCGAGCGCACCGCTGAGAATGCCGCCTTGGATGGTGGCACCGAGTGCGATGGCTTCGTCAGGGTGCTGCGATGTGTCGGGTTTTTTACCAAAAAACTTTTCCACCGCATCGCGCACGGCAGGCATGCGCGTGCTGCCACCTACAAGGATGACCGCATCGAGGTTGGCTGAATCAAGTTGTGCGTCGGCCAATGCCTTGGCGCAGCAACGAATGCTGCGCGCGATCCATGGCGCGGCGATTGATTCCAAATCGGCACGCGTGATTGGCAATTCGATGCTGCGATCGTCATCGAAAAATGGCAGGCAAAATGTGGCAATGTCATTCGCAGTGAGTTGGCATTTCACCCGCTCCGCTTCTTCCATCAGTCGCATGCGCTGGATTGAGGAAATTTCGCTCAGCCCATGCTTGTGCAACACATGATCGATGATGAGCGCATCGAGGTCGTCGCCGCCGAGTTTCGTGTCGCCATGCGTGGCAAGGACTTGGAAAACGCCCTCCTGCATTTCGAGGATAGAGAGATCGAAGGTTCCGCCGCCCAAATCGTAGACCGCGACCCGCGAGCGTTCGCCGAGTTTGTCTAGTCCGTAGGCCAGTGCTGCGGCGGTGGG
>CAIVXP010000295.1 GCA_903909905.1 Akkermansiaceae bacterium | reverse complement strand
GGCAACTTCACCGCCTGCCACACCACCGTCAGCACGCCCAACACCGAGGCCCCCATGCTCACCGCCAGCGATAGACCCAAGGCCGAGCGATCCATGCGAAACGGCAATTCGGGAAATTTGAAAAACATCGTGTACATCCCCACCAAGTGTTCACCCAAAAACCTTCCGCCGATCCCACCAATCAAGGTACCAAGGATACCGATCACCAACACAAACTTGAGGTAATGCACACCGACCTGACGCGATGAATATCCCAACGCCTTGAGCTGCGCGATTTGCTCACGCTGCAACCTCACAATGCGTGAAAGCACCGCATTCACCATGAACGCCGCGACGCTCATGAACACCAGCGGGTACGCAAAGGACAAGGCGTGCAAGACGCGCAACTCATCGTCGAGCCGCTGCGCAGAAGACTGATCTCGCCGCGTGTGCGCGCCACCGCCGCCATAAGTTTCCAACAAGCGGTCGATCGCCGCAATCACCGGTGCCGCCGCTGCGCCCGGCGCAAGATCCAAACACAAATCATTGAAGGCTCCGTCCATGTCGTAAGCCACCGCCAAGGCGCGATAGTTCATCCACATGACGCTGAAACGCTTGTGGTCCGGCAGCGTCTCACCCGCCCGCGCCTCAAACACAAACTCCGGCGAAAGCCCGATGCCGCAGACGCGCAATGTTTCGCGCCGACCATTGATCACCGCCACCAGCTGATCGCCGATCCGCATTTTGTTTTCGAGCGCAAAGGCCTCGCCCAAGACCACCTCACGCCGCTCGTCCGCACGCGGAAATCGCCCGCTGCGCAAAAACACGCGATTGAGTTTCTGCTCACCACCATCCTGCGGCAGAGAAACAATTTGCCCGGTCGCGGGCTCGGAAACTCCGGGCAAATCCAGCGTCACATCCACCACCACCCGCGGCTCGACCGTTGCCACTCCCGGCAAATCCGCCACCCGCTCGGCCACCGCCAATGGCGCACGCTTCAATCGCGTGAACACATCCGCCATCGCATGCTCCTGGTAATACAAGGACCGCGCAGTCTCGAGCGTCAGGATCAGACTCCGCGTCATGATCATCATCGCCAAGCCACAGGCCATCACCAGACACACCGCCAAGACCTGACCCTTCATCCGGCCAAGATCTCGCAGCAACTTACGGTCGAGCGGATGAATCATTTTTCTACCACTTCAATTGCGATGCTGGCAGGCGCTGCGAGTTGCGATGCGAACTCACGATCCGCCCGTCCGACAAATGCAGCACGCGATCCGCCATCTCGGCCATCACCGCGTTGTGTGTGATCACCACCGTCAGCGTTCCAAGCTCGCGGTTGATCCGCTCGACCGCCTCCAACACGGTGATGCCGGTGGTGACATCAAGCGCGCCGGTCGGCTCATCGCAGAGCAGCACCTCGGGCCGCTTGGCGATCGCCCGCGCGATGGCCACCCGTTGCTGCTCACCACCCGATAGCTGCGAAGGAAAATGATCCATCCGCACCGACAACCCCACCATGTCGAGCGCCTCTTCCGGCTTCATCGGATCACGCGAAATGTCGGTGATCAGCGCCACATTCTCGCGCGCCGTGAGCGATGGGATGAGGTTGTAAAACTGAAACACAAACCCCACGCAATTGCGGCGAAACAAAGTCAGCGCCTTTTCATCAGAACCCGCCAAAGGCCAACCCTTGTAACGCAGCTCACCCGATGTCGGCACATCAAGCCCTCCCAGAATATTGAGCAAGGTCGACTTACCGCTGCCAGATGCCCCGAGCAGACAAACCAACTCGCCCGCATTCAAATCCAAATCCACACCATGCAGCGCCACCACATCAAGCTCGCCGGTCTGGTAAACCTTGCGCAACTGGCGCGCCTCAAAAACCACCCCCGCAGCAGGCGGCTCAGCCGGATATGTCGAACTCATCACAGACCCGCAAGCTAACAGCAACCGCCACAATCACAACCCGCATGTCGGGGCGCGTGGCGGCAATGGAGCGCAGCGACATAGCGGAAGAAAAAAATTCCAGTCATTTCCGCAATTTCCAACCGCCATGCCTAGAGTTAAGAAAAAAGCCGAGAATTCTGTTCTCTCGGAAATCTATTCGGTTTTTTTGACCGCCTCCAACGAATCGGGGTGTATCTCGACCAGATCCGAATCCTCGAGAAGATTGACAATACTGGGCCACAATTGAAGCAGCTTCGCTTCCAAGTCCCGTTTTCTGATGTTGCCAAGCCTTACCCATATGACTTTTGGCGGCGAACCATCCAACATGATGCGATCGAAAAAATCCGTGTCCCTGGTCAAGATGTTCCAACCACGGGATCGCGCGTAATCCCATAATTGGCGATCAGAAGGTCTATCGGCCACATCTGTGGCGTGAGAAGAATCGACAGGCAATATCCTGGCGATCGAAGCGGGAAGATTTTCGTCGATCAACAGGTGCTTCACGATGCAAGAAGGATAGTCGATCTGGCGGAGGCGATTTTTCGGGCATAATCGATGCACGAAAGCACGTCTTCTTTTGTGAGGCGCGGATGAGCTTCTAGCACATCTTCAACCGAGTCCCCCGCGCTCAAGTAACTGAGAACGGTGTCCACCGTAATGCGGGTGCCATGAACTACAGGCCTGCCACCACACACCTCGGGGCTGATTTCAATTCTGGAATACATACTTTCAGGTTAGGGCGTTAGGGCAAAGATGCAAGAACAAGAAGTTAAGCTTAAGCGACAGCCTCTGTGGTGGCAATGGAGCGCAGCGACATAGCGGAAGAAAAAAATTCCAGTCATTTCCGCAATTTCCAACCGCCATGCCCCCTTCCTCCATTCATTGCTCTGCCCATAAAAAATCCGCCCGCACTCTCATGCGGACGGAATTTTGGGGAATGGTCTTTGCTACTTTTGCTGATCACTCAGCAGCGGCTGCGGTCTCGGCGGGTGCCTCGGCTGCGGGCTCTTCAGCCTTGGCAGCGCGGTCAACCCACTCGATCACAGCCATCGGCGCGGAGTCCGACATGCGGGCGCCGAGCTTGGTGATGCGGCAGTAACCGCCTTGGCGGTCCTTGGAAGCCGGGGCAACCTCAGCAAACAATTTTTTGACCGTCTCCTTCTGGTGAAGGAAGGCGATCGCCAAACGGCGTGAGTGGAGGTCATCCCTCTTGGCAAGGGTCACGAGTTTCTCAGCCACCGGGCGCAGGGCCTTAGCCTTGCCGAGGGTGGTCTTGATGCGCCCGTTCTCGATCAGGCTGCATGCCAGGTTGGCAAGCAGGGCCCTGCGGTGCGAGGCGTTGCGCTTGAGCTTGGAAGTTTTGTTGCGATGTCTCATCGGGTGATGCTTTCTAAGTCTGGGGTGTTAGTCGTCGAGGTTTTGAGCGATCAGATCAGCAAGGCCGACCGGTGCCTCGTCTTCCGCGCCAAGGCGCGGTCCGCGGCTGGCGGCGCTCGGTCCGGTGAGCAGCGAGGCATCGAAGGTCATGCCAAGGCCAAGACCCAATTCGACGAGCTTGTCCTTAATTTCGTTGAGCGACTTCTTGCCGAAGTTGCGGTACTTGAGCATTTCCGCCTCGGACTTCATCGCGAGTTGGCCGACGGAAGTGATGTTGGCGTTGTTGAGGCAGTTGGCGGCGCGAACCGAGAGTTCGATTTCGTTGACCGACATGTTGAGCAACTTCTTGAGCGCAGCGTTTTCCTCGCTCGATTCGGCTGGAGCCTCTTCGAAGTCGACGGCGTTTTCGTCGTAGTTGACGAACACATCGAGGTGGTGGCGAAGGATCGCAGAGGCTTGCAGCAATGCGTCTTGCGGGGTGATGCGGCCATCGGTCCAGATGTCGAGAACCAGCTTGTCGAAGTCAGTCATTTGACCGACTCGGGTGGTTTCGACGGCGTATTTGACGCGGGTGACAGGCGAGAAAATCGAATCGATGGCGATGACGCCGATCGGTTGGTCCTTGCGCTTGTTTTCATCGCCGGTGGAGAAACCGCGGCCGACGCGAACCTCAAACTCGCAGTCGAACTTCACTTTCTTGTCGAGCGTGCAGATGACCTGGTCCTTGTTGACGACGTCGTAGATGTGGTCGCCTTGGATGTCGCCAGCAGTGATGATACCTTCCTTTTCGACCTTGATGGTGAGGATGCGCGGCTCTTTTTCGTTGTGGTTGAACTTGACCTTCTTGAGGTTGAGCACGATGTCGGTGACATCCTCGACCACGCCGGGAAGACTGGAGAATTCGTGTTGCACGCCCGCGATGCGGACGGAAGTGATGGAGGCTCCCTCAAGCGAGGAAAGCAGGACGCGGCGCAGTGTGTTGCCGATGGTGTGGCCGTAGCCGCGTTCGAATGGTTCTGCGACAAACTGAGCGTAGGTGTCGCTGGCGGTTTCCTCATTGCGAACGAGGCGGTTAGGGAGCTCGAAGCGAGCAAGTTTGGTGACTGACATGTTGATGCTTGGTTTGCCGGGTTACCCTCCAACGGGCTGACACCCCGCGAACGGGGCTGACGGAGGACCTACGGCGGATTTTGGATGCCCGCGGGCGGCGAATTAAGAGCGAGCGCCTGCCGCTGGCAAACCATTTTTTGCATTTTACCACGCCAAAACGGCCATTTGACCCGATTGCGACCCGATACAGGTGAAAAATCTCTGGATTTTGACCATTTACGGGTCGACCAGTCCCGGTGAATCCACACGGAAAAGATCGATGAAATCGAAGAAAAATCTGACCCGCTTCAGTTACAAGACCGCGGCATTTGAGGGCTGGCGGCTATGCATCAGCCGTAGCGGCAAGACCTTCATGCGCTATTTCCCCGACAAGAAATTTGGCGGCGCTCGGCGTTCTTTGGCTGCTGCCGAACGCTCGCTCGAACGCCTAAAGTCCTTGCTCGAAAGCGCCAAACGCGCCGGCGGCAAGCTCAGCCCCACGCTCGTGCGCAAGGCGGAAAAACTGTTGGAGGAAGCGGTCTGATGAGCCAGCATGGCCACGCCTATGCCCTCAAGCGCTCCTCCCGTCATCCACTGGTACCGTCGCGATCTGCGCATCGCTGATAACCTCTCGCTGCATCACGCCGCTTCGATGGGCCGCCCAGTGATCCCGGTTTATTTTTTGAGCGATTGGAAAAAATCCCACCTCTGGACCGGACCCAAACGCCAGCATTTCCTCTGCGGCTGCCTTGCGTCGCTTGCCAAAAATCTCGAGACGGTCGGCGGCCAAATCATCATTCGCAACGGCGATGCGGTGAAAGGCCTGCGCCAACTCATCAAGGATAGCGGCGCGAAGGATCTTTGTTTCAATAGCGACCCCGATCCCTTCGGCAAAGCGGTCGAAGAAAAAATCCGCCAACTCTGCGCGGAGCTCGGTGTGCAATGCCATGCGTTTCATGATCACGCCCTGCACACGCCCGATGAGGTGCTCACACAAAGCGGCCTACCCTACAAGGTCTACACGCCATACAGCCGCAACTGGCTCGCGCTCGAAAAACCATCGCCGGTCGGCAAGCCGGCAAAGCTCAACACTCCCGCCGATCTCAAATCGCTACCCCTACCGACCCTCGCCCACTGGGGCCTCAAGGAACCCGACGCACAACTGCCCGAGCCTGGCGAACGCGCGGCCCGCGAACGCTTCAAAAATGCCCTCGGCGGAATCGTGCAACACTATGGCAGCACCCGCGACATCCCTTCGCTCCAAGGCACCTCGCGCATCTCGCAGGACCTGCGCTTCGGACTCATTTCGATCCGCACGATTCACACCGAGCTGATGAAATCCCGCGCCGCCGCCAAAGCCGTCGAACGCGTGAGCATCGACATCTACCTTAAGGAACTCGCATGGCGCGAATTTTACTTCGCGATACTCCACCACTTTCCGAATGTGCTCGCAGAGGAATTCAACCCCGATTGGCGCGGACTGCCGTGGGATGCGCCAAACGAAAATTTCGAAGCATGGAAAAACGGCCGCACCGGATTTCCAATCATCGATGCCGGCATGCGCGAGCTCCTAGCCACCGGCTTCATGCACAACCGCGTGCGCATGATCACAGCAATGTTTCTGACCAAGGACCTGCACATCGACTGGCGCCTCGGCGAATCACACTTCATGCAGCACCTTCTCGATGGCGAAATCGCCTCGAACAACGGCGGCTGGCAATGGTCGGCCGGCACTGGCGCCGATGCGGCACCCTATTTCCGCATCCAAAACCCATGGTCCCAAACCGCGCGCTACGACCCGCAAGGGATCTACATCAAACGCTGGGTGCCGGAACTCGCAGCCGTCGATCCGAAGAAATTTCTCGAACCACCCGCCGATGGCAAACCGCTCGCTTCCGGCTACCCGCTTCCCTGCGTCGATCACAAATCCGAACGCGATCGCACGCTCGCGATCTTCAAACGCCATCGCGGCGAACGCTGACTTATTCGAAAGCTTCCACGCTCCTGCGGCGCCGATCGAAGAGCACTGTTTCGCGAAAGCCAGCGGCTTTGGCCATTGCGACGGCTTTGTGGAAATCGCGCGCCACTTCATTCGGTGCGTGGGCATCGGATGAAATTACCAAAGGCACACCCGCGGAACAGGCGAGTTCGAGAAATCCGGCTGCCGGATAAGCCTCCTCGCATGGCTTGTGCCAACCCGCGGTGTTGAGCTCGATCACGCAGCCCGCCGCCGCGACCGCATCAATCGCCGGTTCGTAAAATCTTGCGAGATCGCCCGCCGGAACATGCGCGAATTTCTTCACCAAATCCGGATGCGCCAAAATGTCAAACAAGCCGCTCGATGCCATCCGCGCAAACGTTTGCCAGTAGTGCGCCCACACCGCTTCGACATCGCTCTCGGCCCAGCGGCCAAGCCACTTGGGATTGTCAAAATCCCAGTCGCCCAAATAATGCACCGAACCAATGAGATAGTCCCAACGGCATTCGCTTTCGAGCTCGCCGATCCATTCATCGCAGCCTTCCAGCCAATCGCATTCAAGCCCGATGCGCACCGGCAATTTTCCCGCCACACGTGCCCGCGCGCGCTCGATCCATGCGAAGTATTCAGGCAGTTCTTCGCGACGCATCCGCCAATCATCAAAGGGCTCGGGAACCTGCGGCGCGTGATCGGATATCCCGTACTCGCTCAAGCCCGCCGCCAACGCGGCATCGACATATTCCTCCGGCGATCCTGTCGCGTGACGGCACAACGGCGTGTGCGTATGGTAGTCGGCTGGCATGCGATTGCGGATGAATCCGGTTGAATGATCCGGACAAGACATACTAGACTCACAACGTGGTGCAAGCACCAGCGCATTCATGAACCCCTCCCCCGACACGAGCCCCACCATCATTCCGGTGATCAGCCGCCTGCTCACACAGCTGCGCAACCATCCAAAACGGGTGGTCTTCACCGAAGGCGAGGACATCCGTGTAATCCGCACTGCCGCTCGCCTTGTCCGTGAAGAAGTGGTCGCCCCCATCCTGCTTGGCAACCGCGAACGCATCCGCGCCCTAGCCGCAGAGCATGCGGTGCCGCTCACCTTCGTCCACATCATCGACCCCCCGCACGCGACCGACTTCAAACTCTTCTGCCAACGAGTCGAAAACATGGCCCGCTACCGCAGCAACAGCCTCGGCCTAGCGGAAGAACTCGTCGCCAAGCCCCACTACTTCGGAGCGCTGATGGTCCAGTACGGCCAAGCCGATGCAATCGTTGGCGGAAATCAAGCTCTGCCAGCAGCCTACTTCCGCGCCCTGCTCCACACGATCAAGCCGCTACCGCATGTGCCAAAAATTTTCGGCGTCTCGATCATCACCGGCAACCACCTCCAACACCTCGGCGAATCAGGCATGATCTTCATGGCCGACAGCGCGCTCAACCCAAACCCCGATGTCGCAGAGCTCTCCGCCATCGCCATCGAAACCGGCAAGCTCGCCCACCATTTCCTTGGCCGAAAAATTCGCGTAGCCATGCTTAGCTACTCGACCAAAGGCAGCGTCTCCACCGCCGATGCGAAACGCATGGCCGCCGCCGCCTCACTTGCCCAAGCTGAAGCTCACCGCCAGTTTCTCGAAATCGACATCGAGGGAGAACTCCAAGCCGATGTCGCTCTCGACCCCGCTGCAGCCGAAATCAAAATGCCCGCCGCTGAGTCGCGCCACAGCGCCGATGTGCTGGTCTTCCCCAACCTCGACGCTGCCCACATCTCGCTAAAGCTCCTGCAACATGTCGCCGGCGCACGGAGCTATGGTCAACTCATCCTAGGCCTCGCGCGACCCGCCGCCCAGGTCCCACGCACCGTCGACGAAGAAACCATCTTCGGCACCGCCGCCACCGTCGCCGTCGAGGCGATCAAGTACCACCAACTCTACCCCGATGGGGATCTTTGAGGGAGTAAATCGGAATCCCGTATCTCGCTAGGGAGCCTTCTCCGAAAGGTCCGCTCTAAGTTCTTAAAACCCAAGAAGCCAAAGAGTCGAAGATAAGGCCGCTTCTTCAACCCCTTCCAACTGAACACTGCCAACTTGAACCTTGAAACCCCCTCCTGAAAATCAATCCCCGCATTGACACCCCCACGCCCGCTCGACCACCCTTTGCCCATGTCACGCTTTGCCAACAAAATCGCAGTGGTCACCGGCGCAGGCCGCGGAATCGGTCAGGAAATCGCCCGTAAACTCGCCTCCGAAGGTGCCAAGGTCGCCGTCGTGAGCCGCAGTGCCTCAAGCTGCGGCAAAGCTGCTGACGAAATCAACAAGGAGTTCCCCGGATCAGCCACGGCCTACGATGTCGATGTGGCCAACCACCAAGCCGTGCAAGACCTCGCCGCCCGCATCACCAACGAAATCGGCGCACCCAACATTCTCATCAACAACGCCGGCGTCACCCGCGACACACTCCTTATGCGCATGAAGGAAGAAGACTGGGACACAGTCATCGATACCAACCTCAAGGGTGCATTCAACACGGTGAAAGGTTTCATGCGCACTCTCATGAAAGCCGAAGACCCGCGCATCATCAACATCGCCTCGGTCATCGGCCTCATCGGCAATGCCGGACAAGCAAACTACTCAGCCAGCAAGGCCGGCCTCATCGGTTTCACCAAAGCCGTCGCCCGCGAACTCGCCGGACGCTCGGTCACCTGCAACGCGGTCGCCCCGGGATTCATCACCACCGACATGACCGATGAACTCTCCGACGCCGTCAAGGAAGCAGTCCTCGCAAAAATCCCGCTCGGCACTTTCGGCCAAACCACCGACATCGCCGATCTCGTCGCCTACCTCGCCAGCCCCGCCGCACGCTACATTACCGGCCAGGTGATCGCCGTCGATGGTGGCATGACGATGTGATAGTTTCATCCGCAAGACACCATGCACCTGCTCGTCATGCGCCACGGCAAGGCGGAGGATTCCCACCCACAAGGTGATCCCGCACGACGCATCGTCGACATCGGCCGCGAGCAAGCCCGCCGTGCTGCCCGCGTTCTCGCCCACGCGCAGCAACTTCCCGACATCGTCCTCACCAGCCCCTACGAACGCGCACTTCGCACCGCCGAGGAGTTCTGCACCACCGCCGGCCTCGCCGCACCCATCATCCAAGACTGGCTCGCCAGCGGCATGCACCCGCAAACCGCACTGCGCGAACTCAGTGCCTTTTCTGAATTCCGCCACGTCGCCATCGTCGGCCACGAACCCGATCTCTCCTGCCTCATTTCCCATATCATCGAAGCCCCCTACGGCTCGGTCCTCATGAAAAAAGGCGCATTCGCCGCCATCGAATGCTCACCCCCGATCCGCGGCGGCATCTTGCTTTACCTCGTGCCCCCAAAACTCACCGATCAAATCTAAGGCTGTTTGGAGGCTACCAAAGTAGCGGCACATCGTAAGCTTGGAAATCTTCATCACGGGTCACAATCGTAAGCCCTTCAACCCGCGCTTGGGCGATGATCAATCGATCAAACGGATCACTATGATGCCGCGGCAACGCAATCACATTCT
>CAIVXP010000294.1 GCA_903909905.1 Akkermansiaceae bacterium | reverse complement strand
TGAAACGCCACAGCGCCAATGGTAGTGGGACGATAGGTCCTGTGAGAGTAGGTCGTCGCCAGGTATTTGCCCGGCACTTTGTTAATACCAAAGTGCCGGGCTCTTTTTTTGTATGGATGCGTGGAATGATAATAAGCATCGACGCATGGATAATTTTTCCGTGCTTCGCGCTTGTGCGGGAGGTGATGGCTTGATTACAACGAATTCATGACGCGCCCCCAGATCGAACGCTGTATCAAGATTTTCATCGTCGCTCTTGTTGCGACCTTTGTGTGGACGGTCACCAAGGTGCTTGAAATGGTTGGAGTGATGTGACCAAAGCGCGCTTGCGCTTAGTCATTTCCAATCGACTGCCACTTCGACGAGCCTGCCGGTCTTGTCCTTGTATTTGAGGTGACCGTTTTGCACTGCGTATTCGTGCACGCAGCGCGTGACTTTCACATCGTAGGAACAGTACTCCGCGATTTTGCGCAGTGGTGCGAACTCGCCGGTTTTTTTGTGTTCCTGCCACCAGCGAAGGGCGTCGAGGCCGTCGCCTGACTTGCCGGTGCCAAGCGTGGCGGACGCGACCGAGTCGAGTTTGAGGCGGAAGCCGACACATTTTTCGAGTTCGATCATCATGTCGAGGTTGACGGTTTGTTCGGCCAGCGTGTGGAAGACGTGGGCTTGGAGCACCGGGTAGTCGAAGTAGAGATGGTTCCAGCCGACCACCAGATCGGCGCGCACAAGTTCTTCGGCCAAGCGGTCGAGTTCGCGGTCGTTGTAAATCTCGTAGGCGTTGGTGGCGGTGCTGTAAGTGACGGCAACCGAGATGCCCATTTTGTCCTTATGGGAAGAGCCCCCGACATCATTAAAGCTGCGTTGGGTTTCCAGATCGAAATAAACGATGTTCCTTGCGGGCACGGGCCCTTGATAGGGACTGCGGTGAGGGACCGCAAGCAATTGCCTGCCATGTGCGGTTGTTGCTTGACCCGGGGCCTGTGGCTGGGCAGTGTCGCGCCCCGCTGCGGTGTTCAGATACCCTTGAGCCGCACACAATCCAACCACCCTACAATCTGTTATGGCTGCGAAAATCTACACCACCAAGGATGCGCCGATCGCTCCGCTCAAAAAGAAAACTCTCGCCGTGATCGGCTTTGGCTCGCAAGGCCACGCCCACGCCTTGAACCTCAAGGACAGCGGGCTTAATGTCATCATCGGCCTCTACAAAAAGTCGAAGTCCCGCGAGGTGGCCAAGAAGCTTGGCTTCAAAGTCATGGACACGGCCGATGCAGTGAAGGCCGCCGATGTGATCTTTGTCGCGACTCCTGACACCGTCATTCCATCGGTGTATGAAAAGGACATTGCGCCGAATCTCACCAAGGGCAAAACTCTTCTTTTCTCGCACGGCTTTGCGGTTCACTTCAAGACGATCAAGCTGCCAAAGTTTGTGGATGTCGTTCTGGTTGCCCCCAAAGGCCCAGGTCACACCGTTCGTTCGCAGTTTGTGGCGGGCAAGGGAGTTCCAGGTTTGATTGCCGTTCATCAAAATGTTTCCGGCAAGGCCAAGCAAACCGCGCTCGCATGGGCCGGTGGAGTCGGATGCGCCCGTGCCGGTGTGTTTGAAACCAACTTCCGCGAAGAAACCGTCACCGACCTTTTCGGCGAACAAGTCGTGCTCTGCGGCGGTGCTTCCGCTTTGGTGAAGGCCGGATTCGAGGTTCTCGTCGAAGCCGGTTATCAGCCCGAAATGGCTTATTTCGAGTGCTTGCACGAGCTCAAGCTCATCGTCGACCTGATGAACGAGCAAGGCATCGCGGGCATGCGTTTCTCGATTTCGGAAACAGCCGAGTGGGGCGACGTCAGTGTTGGTCCGAAGATCATCGATTCCTCGGTGAAGAAGCGCATGAAAAAACAGCTCAAGGAGATCGAGTCCGGCAAGTTTGCTAAGGAGTGGATCGCTGAATACGCGAGCGGCTACAAGAAGTTCAACGCCATCCGCAAGAAAGAAGCCGCCCATCCGATCGAGAAGGTCGGCGCTAAGCTTCGCTCAACGATGAGCTGGATCAAGCAGAGCAAGATCAAGAAGGGCGCCAGCCAGGCGAGCTTCACCTCGAGCTCGAAGTAAGCTGATGCATTTTATCAAAGCCCGATCCTGTTTTGCAGGGTCGGGCTTTTTTCGTGATCGGCGGCCGCTGGGCGGTGGATTGACAAGGGGTAGGCTTGGCTCTATCAAACGACCATGAGCGCGCTTCATCGGATGATTTCATTCGGCATCGCGATGATGTCGATGGGGTGCGCGAATTTTGGCTCCCAGAATTCGTGGCAGGCTGCGGTCGATCGTCAGGCCGCGCAGCTCGGCTATCGCAACTGGATCGTGATCGCCGAGGCGTCTTATCCCGCACAGAACCGCCCCGGATTGCGGCAGGTGGTGGCCGATGTCGAAATCCCCGAAGCGCTCGACTATGTGTTGCGCGCGCTCGAGCGGACGGAAAACCTCCGGCCTCGGGTGTATCTGACGCGTGAGTTGCGCTCTGTGGAGAATGATTTTGCTCCGGGAATTGATGACATGCGTAAGCGGATCAACAGCGCGCTTCACGGGCATGAGGCGGCGGAGCTGGAGCAGCAGTCGCTGATGACGCTGCTCGAGGACGCTGGCCGAAGTTTTGACGTGCTAGTGATCCGAACCCGAAGCGCGATGCCCTATGCGTCGGTGTTTTTGGAATTGCAGCCAGGATACTGGGACGAGGCTTCCGAATCGCGTTTGAGGGATCGAATCCAGCACGAGCGGCTGCAAAAAGTTTTGCGCCCGGTTCCGTGAAATGCATGATGGCGCGGTGAGCCGTAAAGCAGATCAGATGCGCGAAGAGCGGGAGGCCGCGTGGGTTGGTGACGCGGTGCTTGCGCTGTATGCGAGGCAGTTCGTTTTGCGCGAACGCAGCATCATGGATGGCGAGTGGTTCACGCGCATGACATCCAACGATTTCCTCTCGGCATTTGGAAATCCCACGCGCGTCGAGGCATCGATAGGAAACCTTTATCTCGAGGGAGGTCTCGAATCCGCATTCGGATGGATGGATGAAAATCTGGTTCCGCTTTTTCGAAAGCAGAACGCGGCCAAGCGCTGAATGCTTGTGCGATAGGTTTTCGCCGTATCAGCGCCTCACATATGGCTCGGCAAAGGCCATGAGGCCTGCGGCGCTTTGGAGTTTGCTGACCACGACCACTTCGAGACTGGTGCCGATTTTTGCCGCCGCATGATTGACCACGATCATCGTGCCGTCGGGCAGATAGCCGACGCCTTGGTGATCTTCTTTGCCAGGTCTGACCAGCGCGATGCGCATGCGTTGGCCAACCTCCACCGGCGGTCGCAGGGCCTCGTCGAGCTCATGCAGGTTGAGGACATCGATACCGCGCAGTCTTGCGATCTTGGCGAGGTTTTCGTCGCTGGTCATCAGCCGCGCTCCAAGGAGTCGGGCGATTTCCACAAGCTTGTTGAGAGTCGACTCGGGCAGTTCCGGTGATGATGAATCGTGGATGGAAATCTGGATGTCGTTGGATTTTTGCATCGCTTCGAGCACATCGAGGCCGCGTTGGGCGCGTTGCTTTGATTCGTTATGTGGCGATTGCGCGAGCGCTTGCAATTCGTCGAGCGAGAAGCGCGGCAGCACCAGGCGCCCGTGGAGGAAGCCCGAGCGCATAACCCCCGCGACACGGCCGTCGATGACCGATTCGGCATCGAGCAGGATTGGTTGGCCCGAGGACGAGTCCTGGCGGAAGCGCACATAGGGAATCACGAAGGCGAAGTCGTCGCGGTTGCCGCGGAGTGCGAGCACAGCGCCAAGGAAGCCTAGGCTAGCGAAAAGCGTGACATCAAAGGCAAGGCGCAGGGCGTTGACGAGTGCTTCGGCATTTTCCCGTTTTTCCAATTCATCGCGAAATGAAAGTTCGATCAGGCTGGAAATTTGGACCCGCGTCAGCAGCCAGGCGCAAAGCAGGCCCACGGCGAGGCCGAAGGTGGCGGTCGAAAACCCGCGCAGCGTAAAGCCGCGGATGAGGGACTCGATCCAGATGAAGAGCCCGGCAACAAGCAGGCCGCCCAGCAGTCCGGTGGCCATCGAAACCTCGAACGCAGTGCCTCGCGTGCTTAGTGCGATGGCGATACCGGCGGCCTCGCAGATCAGTAGGTAGGTGAGCCGGGCGATGTTGATGGAGGGGTGGGATGCCATGATGGATGCGGATGTGCCAGTTTCCCCAATGCCCCTCGGGTTCGCAAGATCAAAGGCCGCCCGAACACCTTGATTGGGACGGGCCCCGCCGATCGAATCAAATCCGGTTGTCAGCCCCAAATCGCGGTGCTAGCTTTGATCAAACCCGGTGTGTCGCATGCTCCATATGTTTGAGAAGCGCAGGTGGACTCGAGCCATTCTGCAGGCGGCGTGTGTTTATTTGTTTTATCTTTTTGCGCCGGGCGTCCGTGCGGCGGATAGCAGTCTTGATGTGGTGAAAATTGAAGGCCGGGATTTTGTGTCGGTTGCGAGCATCAAAAAATTTTACGGGTTCACAACAATTTTGCGGAAGGGAAATTCCCTGATTTTGGAAATCCCGAAAAAGCGACGCATGACCCTGACGATTGGCTCGCGTGAATGCCTCATGAACGAAGTGAAATTCGTGTTCACTCATCCCGTGATGCTCTCGGGGGATACGGCATGCATCTCGCGCATCGATTTTGCGAAGTTGGTTG
>CAIVXP010000293.1 GCA_903909905.1 Akkermansiaceae bacterium | reverse complement strand
CTTGGCGAGAGGATGAGGCAACGATTTGAAGCGGCGGCGAATGAGGATCTCGAGCGCAGCGGCATTAGCAGTTGGGATGGGGAGAAACTGCCCGAGCGGGTGGCGACGCCCGGTGGATTTGCGTATCCGGCATTGGTTGATGAAAAGGGCAGTGTCGGTGTGCGGGCATTTGTGAGCGAGGCCGAGGCGGGTGAGTCGCATCGTGCGGGTGGCGCGCGATTGCTGTGCATCGCACACACGGGCGAAGTAGATCACTTGCGTAAGAAATTTCCGATTGGCCTTATGGCGAAGGTCGAGTTGCCGCGTCTCGGTGTCGGCGGTACGGCGATTGACGATTTGATTTTGCTCGCTGCCGAAGGTGTGGTCGGCCGCAGTTTCCCGCGATCGCCGGATGAATTTCGTGAGCTTGGCAAATCACGAAGAGGTCATTGGTTTGATGCGGCAAAGGTCATTGGTGCGACGCTCTACGAAGTGGTCGAAGCGCTGGCGGGGGTTCGCGCATGGATCGATGAGCACCGCGCCGATCGTAACCTTGGCGTGGTGGCGGCCGATCTTGATGAGCAGCTTGGGTGGTTGATGCGCGAGCGTTTCGCGTGGCGTGCGGGCTTTGCGGGACTGCGTGATTATCCGCGTCGGCTCAAGGCGATCCGCTCGCGGCTGGGGCGGATCAAGTCACTGCCATTGGCGAAGGATCTCGAAAAAATGCAACGCGTGCGCCGGCTTTGGGAGCCATGGCATGAGCGATGGAAAAAGGATCCGGAGAATCCCGCGCTGTGGGAGATCGGCTGGATGCTTGAAGATTGGCGCGTGGCGATCTTCGCGCCTGATCTACCTTGTCCGGTGAAGGTGTCGGAAAAGAAGATTGAGGAGATGATGGGGTGAGGAAGATTTTACCGCAATGCCCTGTGAGCGTTAGCGAACATATAATTAGCGAAGCCTCTTGGCATGGACGTAGTGCAACGGAGTCAAAGCCGCAGAGGTCGCTGAGGGACGCAGAGATGATGGAGGTGTGAACGGGCAGGGACCTTTTTCCAAAAGGTCCGTTACGGTGGGAGAGTTTTTGAAGAAGAGGCTTGGTGGTTGGAAACCACCGCCACGGAGGCTTAGCCTAGGACATCGTTCATGGCGTCGATGAGTTCCTGCATGGTCTCGGGGGTTTCGTTGCCCATGTTGGAGATGCGGAAGGTGAGGCCTTTGATTTTGCCGTAGCCGCCGTTGATGACGAAGCCGTGCTTGGACTTGAGGGTCTTGATGAAGGCTGATTGGTCGAAGCCGGGTGGCGTGTGGAAGCAGCTAAGAGATACCGAGCGATTGCCTTCGGGAGCGAAGTGCTTGAAGTCGTGGCGTGCGGCCCACTCGTGGATCATCGCGTTGTTTTTCTTGTGGCGTGCGAAGCGTTTTTCGATGCCTTCATTTTCGATCACGCTGAGGATGTGTTGGAGTCCAAAGATCAGCGAGATGGCAGGGGTCGATGGCGTATTGTTTTTCTCGGCATTCTTCGCGAATTCGATGAAGTCGAAATAGTAGCCGCGGTTGGGCATGCTTTTCGCGCGTTCGAGAGCGGCCTCCGAGCAGGAGAACACCGTGAGGCCTGGTGGCAGGGCGAGGGCCTTTTGCACACCGGCGAGAAGGACATCGATGCCGAGCGCGTCCATGTTGATCGGCACGGCGGAAAACGACGAGACCGAGTCGACCACCAGCAGGACGCCGGGGAAGGATTTCACCACTTTGGCGATGCTGGCGAGGTCGTTCAGCACGCCGGTGGAGGTTTCGTTGTGAATGAGCGTGACGAGATCGAATCCGCCTTCCTCAAGTTTCGCGCGGACCGCATCGGGTGAGATTGCTTCGCCCCACTCGACTTGGATTTTTTCGGCGGGGATGCCCATCTTGTTGGCGACATCGAACCACTTATCGGAGAAGGCGCCGCAGCAGAGCGTGAGAACTTTTTTCGCGCAGAGGTTGCGCAGTGCGGCTTCCATCACGCCCCATGCGGAAGAAGTCGAAAGGAAAAACGGGCGACTGGTGCCGGCGAGTTGTTTGAGCACCGGTTGGGTCGACGCGTAGAGGGCCTCGAATTCGGCGCCGCGGTGGCCGATCATCGGCTGGCTCATGGCGGCGAAGGTTTCTTTGGAAACATCGATGGGACCGGGAATGAAGAGTTTGGCCATGGGAGTGTGATTGAGTTGGTTGGTGTGTAAGGAAAAATCAGGGGAGGAGATTGTACGATTCAAGCAACTTGCTGAGTTTCGCCGAGGCCTCGGGTGTGAGTGGTGCGAGTGGCAAGCGAAGGTCGGGCGAGCAGTGGCCTTGGAGGGCTACGGCGGATTTGATCGGCACCGGGTTCACGTCGAGTGTCATCAGGCCGCGCATGAGCGTGTAGTATTTTTTCTGTAGCTCGAGTGCTTCGTCGTAGAAACCGTTGAGGCAGGCGTGGACGAGGCGAGCCATGACATCGGGGATGATATTGGCGGCGACCGACACCAGACCGGTGGCACCGCATGAGATGAAGGGTAGCGTGAGTTGGTCATCACCGCTGAGGATGGTGAAATTCTCCGGCACCGCTTGGACGAGTTGATTGATGCGATCGACCGATCCGCCGGCTTCCTTGATGGCGACCACATTCGGGCAATCGGCGGCGAGGCGCGCGGTGGTCTCGGGCGAGATTTCCACGACCGAGCGACCGGGCACGCTGTAGAGCATGATTGGCAGGCTCGTTTCGCGCGCGATGGTTTTGAAGTGCTGGTAGATGCCTTCCTGCGATGGCTTGTTGTAATAGGGGCAAACTTGCAGCGAGCCGGTGGCGCCAATTTTCTCCGCTTCCTTGGTGAGTTCGATGGCTTCGCTGGTGGCATTGGCGCCGGTGCCTGCGATCACCTCGCAGCGGCCTGCGGCAAACTTCACGGCGAGGCGAATTGTTTCGAGGTGCTCCTTCGTGTCGAGGGTTGGTGACTCGCCGGTGGTGCCGACCGGCACGATGCCGTCGATGCCGGCGGCGATTTGCCGTTCGATGAGGGCCTCGAAGGCGGGGACATCAATGGAGCCGTCGCGAAACGGAGTGATCAAGGCGGTGTGGGTGCCGGAGAAACGCATGACCGGCAGACCATGAACCATCCCCGGCGGAGGTCAAAGCCCTATCCGCGTGGGGACGCAAAAAATCCATTTTTTCGCGATGCGCGAGCGGCGGTGAGGGGTTTCTCAAATTTCGATTTCGCCTTCAAAAACAAAGTCGGCGGGGCCGGTGAGCGTGACATTTGAGAAACTTTGCGGGCCTGATTTTTCGAAGCCAATCTCGAGCGTGTCGCCGCCCGCGACATCCACCTTGATCGGTGAGGGGGCGTCGGTGAGCAGGTGGTGGATGAGGGCGCAGGCGACCATGCCGGTGCCGCAGGCGAGGGTCTCGTCCTCGACGCCGCGCTCGTAGGTGCGGATGCGGATATGGCTGGGGCTGAGGACGGTGGCAAAATTCGCGTTGGTGCCGGCTGGTGCGAAGTCGTCGTGGCGGCGGATCGTGCGACCGATGGTGAAGACATCGAGCGCGTCGAGTGCATCGGCATCGGGCAGGTAGCTTACGGCGTGCGGCACGCCAGTATTGACGAAATGGATGGCGGTGTTGAGTCCGGCGACCTTGGTGGGGGTGTTGAGTTTCAGGTCGTTTGGTTTGGACATCGCGATGCGGACATTTTCACCAACCATGTCGGCGGCGAGCGTGCCGGCGATCGTTTCGAAGGTGACACGATCGGCGATGTCATCACCGAGGTGGGCGGTGAAGCGGCCGAAGCAACGAGCGCCATTGCCGCACATTTCGGCTTCGCCGCCATCGGCATTGTAGTAGCGGAAGCGGTAGTCCGCGCCGTATTGCGCGGGTTCGACTGCGAGCAATCCGTCGGCGCCGATGCCGCGATGGCGGTCGCAGAGGGCTTCGATCGTTTGTGCGTCGAGCTTGATGGAGAGGTCGCGGTTGTCGATGACGATGAAGTCATTACCGGCACCGTTCATTTTGTAAAAGGGAAGCAGCATGGGGGTGTTGGAGTGCGGAGTTCGTGGGGAGCATTAGCCTGACGGGTGAGCGGATGCAAGAGTCGCGATGCATTGCCGTTGACCGCGGGCGGGCGGCAGGTGATGGTAAGTAATGTTCATTGATCACATTCGGATCTTCGCGAAGGCCGGCGATGGTGGCGACGGGATTGTTTCCTGGCGTCGGGAGAAATTTGTGCCGCGTGGGGGTCCGGATGGTGGCGATGGTGGCGCGGGGGGCAGTGTCGTGTTGGTGGTCGACCCCTCGACAGACAATCTTCGTCAGTATCATTTCGATCCCAAGCTCATTGCCGAAAACGGCAAGAATGGTGGCGGCACGCGCAAGACTGGCAAGGGCGGCAAAGTGGTCATTGGTCGGGTGCCGCCGGGCACGGTGGTCTATCGCGCGAATGCGGCGACCGTGCAGGAGGCTGCTGAAATGGAGCGTGGCGATGAAGGCATCGACCTTGAGCCGATCGCAGACCTCACGGACAACGGTCAGGAATTTGTGCTCTGCAAGGGTGGCGAGCCGGGCAAGGGCAACTGGCATTTCCGCACGCCGACAAATCGTGCGCCAGTCGAATGCACGCTCGGTACGCCGGGTGATCTTGGAGTTTTTTATCTCGAGCTGCGTCGCATTGCCGATGTCGGGCTTGTGGGATTTCCGAATGCGGGCAAGTCGACTTTGCTGGGGAAACTTTCCGCCGCGAAGCCGAAGGTCGCATCGTATCCTTTCACCACGCTGCAGCCGGTGGTCGGTGTGCTCGAGTTTCCTGGCTATCGTCGCTGCACGATTGCCGACATTCCGGGCTTGATCGAAGGGGCTCACGAAAATCGCGGGCTGGGTCATGAGTTTTTGCGTCACATCACGCGCTGCCGCATGCTGCTTTTCGTCGTCGACATGGCCGGAAGTGAGGCGCGTGATCCGGTTTCGGATTTGGAAATTTTGCGCCGCGAGATTCGCGAGTATGACGAAGAGCTTGCGCGCTTCCCGTGGAAGGTCGTTGCCAACAAGATGGACCTCGAAGGCGCCGCCGAGCACCTGGCGAATTTTCGTCAGCGCTTCCCGAAGGTTGAGATTATTCCAATCTCCGCCGAGAGCGGTGAAGGCATGGATGACTTGCGCCGGATGCTCGACAGCGAAGTTGCCACTCATCCGAACGAGAAGTGAGCGACGAAAAGTGCGAAATGGTTTTCGTTTACGGCACGCTGCGACGCGGTGGATCGAATGATTTCCGCATGGCTGATTCGCGCTTTGTGGCGGAGGGAAAAGTGCGCGGGAGGCTTTATCGCATCGATTGGTATCCGGGCTTCGTGGCCGATGAAAATGCCGGACCGGTGGTCGGGGAATTTTTCATGGCTAATGCCGAGACGATTGCCGCGCTCGATGAGTTTGAAGGCGGTGAATACCGCAGGGTGAAGATTGCGGTCGAGGTGAGAGAGGAGACTGGTGCGGTATTGAAGCAGCAGGCTTGGATCTGGGTGTGGCTTGGAGAGACGAGTGAGTCGCAGCGGATTGTTGGTGGCGATTGGCTCGGGGAGGTATAGGACCTATGGGACCTATGGCTGAATCTCCACAATGCGACAGATGCCACTCTCGATCGTGAAGCGTACATTTTTGCCGCAGAGCATTGCGCCGAAGCTGCGGTCTTGTTGGTGGGATTGCACGGCCGGGCGTGGGTCGAG
>CAIVXP010000292.1 GCA_903909905.1 Akkermansiaceae bacterium | reverse complement strand
CCGATTGATTCGCAGATCGGCGCATGGGTTTCGAATCAAAGCGAAGTGATCGCATCACGCGAAGCGCTCAACGCAAAACTCAGCGAAATCCGCGAGCGCTTCGCCGATGGAAACATCCCACTACCACCCTTCTGGGGCGGCTATCGCGTCGCCCCCACGACCATCGAATTCTGGCAAGGCGGACCCGCCCGACTCCACGATCGCTTTCTGTATTCACGCTCTACCGATGGCTGGAAAATCGAACGGCTTTCCCCCTGATCCAGCACGCAAAAAAAATCCCACGCCGCCGCCCGCATGCAAAACCGCTTCTACGGAAATTTCGACACCGAACGCCTCTCGGGTCGGCAAGATGCCGGCGACTATCGCAGCCCTTTCCAGATCGATCGCGACCGCGTCCTGCACACTCCCACCTTCCGCCGCCTGCAAAACAAAACGCAGGTATTCTGGAGCGGCGAATACGATTTCTACCGCACCCGCCTCACCCACTCGCTCGAAGTCGCGCAAATTGGCAAGTCGATCTGCCTCTGGCTCAAATCCCAAAGCGACGGACCGCTCGAGCCGGATTTCTTCATCGACCCCGACCTGATCGAAGCCACCTGCCTCGCCCACGACCTTGGCCATCCGCCCTTCGGTCATGCCGGCGAACGCTCGCTCAACCACCTCATGGCCGAGCAAGGCGGCTTCGAAGGCAACGCCCAAACCCTACGTCTGCTCACCGAAAGGATTTTCTCTGCCAAACGCACTGGCATGGATCCGACCCGCGCCTTTGTCGACGGCATCCTAAAATACAAATCGCTGTGGAGCGAACTCAAGACCTCGCTCGGCCACAACCCGCACAACCATTTCATTTACGACGACCAGCAATCGCAACTCGATTGGGTCCTCGCCGGTCACGACTTCCCACTCGAACTCCCGCCCGGCAAGGCGCGCGATTCGTTCAAATCCATCGAGTGCCAGGTGATGGACTGGGCCGACGACACGGCCTACTCGCTCAACGACCTCTCCGACAGCGTCCGCGCCGGATTTCTCCACATCGAAAAAATCGAAGCCTGGGCCGAGCGCCGCAATCAACCTCTCGGTGAAGCCACTCCCCTCGGCGATCTCATCCGCGCCATACGCCAGCGCCGCGTCGACCCCTTCGTCGGCAAACGCATCGGCCACTACATCCGTGCGACACGCCTCGAATCGCAAACCAATTTCCTCAGCCACCTCACCAACCGCCACCGCTACCAACTCGTCATCGACGAAAACGCGAAAGCCGAATCCGAGATCTTCAAAAAACTCGCCTTCGAGGTGGTCTTCCTCTCGCCCCAACTCAAACAACTCGAGCTAAAAGGCAGCCGCATGCTGCGCCAACTCTGGGAAGTCCTCGGCACCCGCTACATCGACCGCGAAAGCATCGACGGACAAAACTTCCAGCTGATGTCCGCCGAAAACGCCGATGAAATCACCGCCACCGATTGCGCCTCCACCCGCGCGCGACTGATCTGCGATTATCTCGCCGGCATGACCGATGGCTACGCGGCCCGCACCTACAAACGACTCTTCTCGCCAGACTTCGGCTCCATCGGCGACCTGATCGGTTAGAGCGATCCCGCCTTCAAAATTCCCACATAAGGCAGGTTGCGGTACTTTCCTTGGTAGTCGAGGCCGTAGCCCACGACGAAGTCATCACCGATTTCAAAGCCCACATAGTCGGCCTCCACCTCCGCCGCGCGCACCTTGTCCTTGGCCAAAAGCACCGCTGTTTTGACGGCCAATGCGCCTTCATCCATCAGCCTCCGTGACACCGCATGCAGCGTCCGCCCGGTGTCGAGAATGTCATCGAGCAACAAAACCTGATGCCCCTTCACCTCGGGAAAATGACGATCCAAAAAATCCACCACGCCCGAACTCTCTAACCCACCATGGTAGCTCGCCACATTCAAACACTCGATCTCCAACACCCGCGGCACCCGCCGCAACAAGTCCGCCGCAAACACCAAGGCACCCTTGAGTAAAATGATCACCACCAGCGGCCCCTGCGGAAAATCCCGCTCAATCTCCGCGGCCATCGCATCAAGCCGCTTTTCAATCACCGCCTCATCGATCAACACGCGCTCAATGTCATCCCGCATGCCCCGAAATAACTCCACCACACACACGCGCCAAGCATGAATGCCGTCAGAGCATCACCGCTCGCGCTTGAAACGCAATACCCTCTCACCATCGCGACACATGTCCAGACGGTCACGCGCATGGAGCTCAAGAAATGCCGGATCCTCCCGCAGCGCCTGGAGTTCAATACGACGGTGATCACTCTCAGCCAGCGCCACACGTTCGCGCTTTTTGACTTCCTCCAACCTGGCCTCAAGTTTTTTCAACAATCTGAGCTGTGGCACCGCCATTGCGACCACCACAAATCCAAGACTCACGCAAAACAACACAAAGGCACAACGCACCAAAGCTTTCACAATTCGCGTCCGGGCCTCCAGACGCGACAAAATACCGGCATCCATGTGTTTGCCTGCCATGCGCTAGACCCATGAACACTAACGCAAGCCAAAATGTCAAGCAAACTAAAGGGTTTAGGATCAGGCCCATCCCTTGAAACTTGAACCTCTCCATCTCACTGCGACGCCTCGCGCAAGCGCTCGAGCCGTTCCCTCGCCGCCCCGCTGCGAATCATCTCGCGCGCGATCTCAATCCCTTCAGTCATCGAGCCGGCAATGCCCGCGCAGGTAATCCCCGCCGCTGCATTCAGCACCACCATCTCGGTCCTCGGCCCGCGATCTTCGCCAGCCAAAATTTTCTGAAGCATCAACGCATTTTCTGCCGCCGATCCACCCTGTAGCGACTCGACAGACACCGGCTCCATGCCGAAGTCACGCGGACTCCACTCGGCATCCGATCGCGAATGCTTGCCACCGGTCACGCACACCCGCGTCGTCCCCATGAGGCTGAATTCATCAACTGCCCGACCATCCGCCGTCGCACCATTCACTACCCAAGCACTTTCACGCCCGAGCCGCTCAAGAATCTCCGCAAACACCGGACACAACTCGCGTGAAAATACCCCGACCAACTGGCACTGCGGCTTGGCCGGATTCAACAAAGGTCCGATCAAATTGAAAATTGTCCGAACGCCGCGCGCGGCAAGCATCTTGCGCACCCCCACCACCGCCTTGAATGCCGGATGATAGTTCGGCGCAAACATGAAACCCACGCCAGCCTTCTCGACGCAGCGGCGGAATTCATCCGGAGGCAAATCAATCTTTACCCCGAGTGCTTCCAGCACATCCGCCCCGCCACTCTTGGATGTGATACCACGGTTGCCGTGCTTGACCACCACCGCTCCCGCCGCTGCCGCCACAAACATCGCGGTTGTCGAAACATTGAACAAATCCAGCTTATCACCGCCGGTCCCGCACACATCCAGTGTAGGCCCGGGCAAATCGAGCTCACTCAAGCCAGGATTAACCGCATGATGCAAAAACTCCTCCACAAACGCCGCAATCTCCGCCGCGGTTTCACCCTTTATCGACATCGCCTCGAGCAATCGTGCTTTGCGCTCGTCCGCCACCGTCGCATCCAAAAGAAAATTCGCCGCAAGCCCCACTTCGCAAGCGGACATCTCACGCCCTTCCTCCAGTTGCTGAATCAACGCTTCCATGCACATTCCGTACCATGCAACAGGTCACCAGCCTAGAAGGAAAAAATAATGAAAATCCATACAATACGATCTTTCACACTGCATCAATCGAAAAATGTCAAAATTTTTTCCCATTTTTTATTGGGTGTCCCAACAAATGTCCTACCCTATGGGTTATGTATTGTAGTAACACATTTGAACACCTGTAAGCTGCTATGAAAATTTTCTCACCCGGCGATCGAGTTGTCGCCATCGATACCACAATGAACGGCCCAAGAGTTCTTCCAAATAACTTCCCCTCCGAGTGTTCGTTTCATTTTCCCGATGGCCCCTTGAGGCCCAACAAGGTCTACCATGTCTATGCCTGCATCGAAACCGGCAACGGCACCCAAGGACTCTACCTCACCGGCCTCAGGGTCTTCCTCGACCAAACGGAAATCTCATGGAGTTGCTCGCGCTTCCGCCTCGTGGAGTCGTCCGGTCATCCAAAAATCAAACAGCGAACCAAACCCGATTCCTCTAGTTCAACTCAGGATTCGGACTCATCTCTGGAAATGTAAGGCGACTCCCGCAGCACCGGCACCGCCGAACCGCTGAGCCACCTCCACCACTGCCAAGCGCAGGACAAGGTGATCAGCGCGACCAGCCCCAGAAACGCCGACACGACCGCCACATCCAAACGAGCGTTGAAAAGCGCGGGTTTCAAAACCGCCAATCTCTGCTCGCTCACACCGCCCGCGATCTCTGCCTCGATGTTCGCAATCGCCGGGATGAAGCCCGCAGCCTTCGCCGAGAAAATTTTCATACACCCGGCGGCAAAGGTCACCACCGCCAGAAACACCAGCGGGATCACGGTCACCCACGCGTACCTCGCGCGACCCGACTTGATCAAAATCGTCGTACCAAGGCAGAACGCGATCACAGCCAGCAACTGGTTTGATATTCCAAAAATCGGCCAAAGGCTCTTGGCAATGCCCTCGGGATCGATTGCTCCCTGATAAAGAAAATACCCCCAGCCCGCGACGAGCAAGCCGGTCGCGAGAATGTTGCCCAACCAACTGCCAGTATCCGCGAGCGGCTTCCATACATGCCCAAGCAGATCCT
>CAIVXP010000291.1 GCA_903909905.1 Akkermansiaceae bacterium | reverse complement strand
GGAAACATCGCGTGAGCCGCCTGCCACTGCGTCATCAATGCGAGGAAATAACTTTGGTCCTTGTTCGGATCGGCGCCGCGAAGGATGGCCGCCGAGCCATCCGCCAGCGATCTACTACGAGCATAGTGGCCGGTGGCGACCTTTTCGAATCCTTGGCCGAGCGCGTAATCGAGAAACACGCCGAACTTCATTTCGCGGTTGCACCACACATCCGGGTTGGGCGTGATGCCGGAGCGGTAGCCTTCGACGAGGTAGTCGACAATGCGTTCGCGGTAGGCGTCGATGAGGTCGATGACGCGCAGCTCGATGCCAAGGGTTTTGGCGATCGCGTGCGCGTCTTCGATATCTTTTTCCCACGGGCAATCGCCGGGGATGCCCTCGGCGTTGATCCAATTTTTCATGTAGCCCGCAGTGACCTCGTGGCCTTGCTCGATCAGCAATGCGGCGGCGACCGCGCTATCGACGCCGCCGGAGAGACCGACCAGGACCTTTGCCATGTGCAGGGGTGTTAGAAATTGTCGAGCAGGCCGTTGAGCGTGGCGCTCGGGCGCAGCGCGGCGGTGGCCTTCGTCTCGTTGGGCGCGTAGTAGCCACCGATGTCGACCGGCTTGCCTTGCACGGCGAGCAACTCGGCGACGATCGTTTGCTCATTGGCACCAAGCGCTTCGGCGAGCGGTGTGAAGGCGGCCTTGAGTGCGGTGTCGTCATTTTGTGCGGCGAGCGCACGGGCCCAATAGAGTGCGAGATAGAAATGCGATCCGCGGTTGTCGATCGTGCCGAGCTTGCGGCCGGGCGAGCGGTCGTTTTCGAGGAATTGTCCGTTGGCGGCATCGAGCGCATCGGCAAGGACCTTGGCCTGCGGATTTTTTGCGATTTCCGCAAGGTGTTCGAGCGATGCGGCGAGGGCAAAAAACTCACCGAGCGAGTCCCAGCGCAGGTAGTTTTCTTGGATGAATTGCTCGACATGTTTTGGCGCCGAGCCACCGGCACCGGTTTCGAAAAGCCCGCCACCATTCATCAGCGGCACGATCGAAAGCATCTTCGCGCTGGTGCCGACTTCGAGGATCGGGAAAAGGTCGGTAAGGTAATCGCGCAGCACATTGCCGGTGACGGAAATCGTGTCTTCGCCCTTCACGATGCGCTCGAGGCTGAAGAGGCAGGCATCGGCCGGTGCGAGGATGCGGATGTCGAGGCCCTTGGTGTCGTGGTCCTTGAGGTAGGCTTCGACCTTGGCGATGAGTTGCGCGTCGTGGGCGCGGGCGCGATCGAGCCAAAAGACTGCGGGCGATCCGGTGGCGCGCGCGCGGTTGACAGCGAGTTTAACCCAATCCTTCACCGGCGCGTCCTTCGTTTGGCAGGCGCGCCAGATGTCGCCGGCTTCGACTTCGTGCGAGAGCAGGACATTGCCAGCGGCATCGGTGACGCGGACCGTGCCGGCTGTCGGGATTTCAAATGTTTTGTTGTGCGAGCCGTATTCCTCGGCGGCTTGCGCCATGAGGCCGACATTCGGCACCGAGCCCATCGTCTTCGGATCGAGCGCGCCGTTGCGTTTGCAGAAATCGATCACCGTTTGATAAACGCCGGCGTAGGATGAATCGGGAATGACCGCGAGCGTGTCCTGCAGTTTGCCATCGGCATTCCACATTTGTCCCGAGCTGCGGATCATTGCGGGCATCGAGGCATCGACGATCACATCGGAGGGCACATGGAGGTTGGTGATGCCTTTGTCGGAATTGACCATCGCGAGTGCGGGGCCTTGCGCGTAGGCCGCTTGGATGTCGGCTTCGATCGCGGCCTTTTGATAGGCGGGGAGCTTGGCGATCTTTGCGACGAGGTCGCCGAAGCCATTGTTGAAGTCGACGCCGAGGGCATCGAGCGTGGCGGCGTGTTTGGCGATGAGGTCCTTGAAGAACACCTTCACGGCGTGGCCGAAGATGATCGGGTCGGAAACTTTCATCATCGTCGCCTTCATGTGCAGCGAGAGCAGCACGCCATCAGCTTTGGCGGCGGCGACTTGTGCATCGAGGAAACTGGTGAGCGACTGCTTGCTGATGAAGGTCGCGTCGATGATTTCACCGGCCTTGAGTGGAGTGGATTCCTTGAGCGTGCGCGTGCTGCCGTCCTTGGAGACGAGCTCGATTTGCACATCGGTGGCGGCGCTGACCGTGACGGATTTTTCGTTCGAAAAGAAATCGCCTTTGCCGCCCATCGTGCCGACGCGCGTCTTCGAGTTCGGCGACCATGCGCCCATCGAGTGCGGGTGTTTGCGTGCGTAGTCCTTCACTGCTTTTGGCGCGCGGCGATCGGAGTTGCCTTCGCGAAGCACTGGGTTCACGGCCGAGCCGAGCACCTTCGCGTAGCGGGCGCGGGTTTCATTTTCTGTATCGTTGGATGGGTTTTCCGGGAAATTTGGAATTGCATACCCTTGTGCTTGGAGTTCGACGATGGCTGCCTTGAGTTGCGGGATCGAGGCGGAAACATTGGGCAGCTTGATGATGTTGGCATCGGGTTGCAGCGTGAGTGCGCCGAGTTCGGCGAGGTGATCCGGATGTTGGCTAGCTTCGGGAAATTGGGCGAGGATGCGGGCGGCGAGCGAAATGTCGCGCGTCTCCACCTGGATTCCGGCGCGGTGGGTGAAGCTCTGCACGATCGGTAGCAGCGAGTAAGTCGCGAGTGCGGGGGCTTCGTCGGTTTTGGTGTAGATGATGGATGACATGGCGAAAACAGGTGATTGCAGGGGCAATTTCCTAATGCATCTACGGCTACGGGGCAACCCCCGTGAGAGATTATGTGCCCGTGGCGATGCGTTCTTCCCATTTCCCGCCGGGGCGGGCATCGTGGGCGCATGCAATCGATGACAGGATTCGGGCGGGGTGCGGCGGCCAACGAACTTTGGAATGCCGCAGTCGAGATCAGCTCGGTGAACCGCAAGCAGGCCGAGGTGGTGGTTCAGGCACCGCGCGAGATCGCCGAGCTTGAGGGCCGCATCCGCAAGGAGGCGCTCGAGCATGTGTCGCGCGGGCGGGTGCAAATTTCCATCCGCATCGAGCCGGGCCAAGCGGCGCTGCCGAAAGCGCGGGTCGATGCGGTACTGGCCAAGGCTTTTTACGAGGCCTTTGAGGAGTTGGGAAAATCGGTTGGGCATCCGCTGCGACCGGAGGCGGCGGATTATCTGCGTCAGCCCGGGATCGTGACGCTCGGCGGCAGCGAGATCGATGCCGAGCAAGCCTGGCTGGTGATCGAGCCGGCCTTGGCGGAAGCGCTGCGCGGCTTGGTGGCGATGCGCCGTGCGGAAGGTGGGCACCTCAAGGCGGACTTCATTGAGCGGCTCGATCGCCTCGCGGGATTCGCGCGGACGATTGCCGAAGACGCGCCGCAGCGGCTGCCGCGCCAGCGCGAGTTGCTGCACAAACGCTTGCGCGATACGGGCCTTGAGATCGATCTCGGCGACGAGCTCTTGATCAAAGAACTCGCGTTGTTTGCCGACCGCTGTGATGTGAGCGAGGAGCTGACGCGGCTCGATTCGC
>CAIVXP010000290.1 GCA_903909905.1 Akkermansiaceae bacterium | reverse complement strand
CCGACCTGGAACGCCTGCGACACTCATGCGCGCATGTCATGGCCACCGCAATCCTGCGCATCTGGCCCGACGCGCAATTTGCCTACGGTCCGCCGATCGAAAATGGCTTCTATTACGACTTCGACATGAAGCACCGCCTGACGCCCGAGGATTTCGAAAAAATCGAGGCGGAGATGAAAAAAATCGCCAAGGAAAACCAGAAGTTCGAACGCCGCACGATCTCACGCGATGAAGCCAAAGCAATGGCGGAATCCGGCCGCCTCGGCGGACTCACCGAACGCCCCGGCAACCCATCGCGCTTCAAGCTCGACCTGATCGACAAGATTCCCGAAGGCGAAGAAATTTCCTGTTTCCAAAATGGTGAGTTCATCGACCTCTGTGCCGGTCCGCATGTTGGCTTCACCGCGAAGTGCAAAAATGTGAAGCTGATGTCGGTCTCGTCGTCATTCTACATGGGCGACGAATCAAAGGGCCAACTGCAGCGACTCTACGGCACGGCCTTCGAAAGCAAGGAACTCTTGGAAGAACACCTCAACCGACTCGAGGAAGCGAAAAAACGCGACCACCGCCGCCTCGGGCGCGAGCTTGCCCTTTTCCACATCGATGAAGCGGTCGGCCAAGGCCTCATCCTCTGGAAACCAAAAGGCGCGCTCGTCCGCCGCTCGTTGCAGGATTTCATCACCGAAGAACTCGACCGCCAAGGCTACTCGCAGGTCTTCACTCCGCACATCGGCAAGCTCGATCTCTACCGCACCTCCGGCCACTTCCCCTACTATCAGGAAAGCCAGTTCCCCGCGATCCCCGAACGCGATGTGCTGGAAAAACTCGCTGATGAGGATGCCACCTGCGCCTCACTCATCAACGGACTCGAGAAGGGCGACTTCGAAGGCTACCTGCTCAAGCCGATGAATTGCCCGCACCACATCAAGATCTTCGCGAGCGATCACCACTCGTACCGCGACCTGCCCGTGCGCCTCGCGGAATTCGGCACGGTCTACCGCTGGGAACAATCCGGCGAACTCGGCGGCATGACCCGCGTCCGCGGCTTCACCCAAGATGATGCCCACCTTTTCTGCACGCCCGATCAAGTTGCCGCCGAAGTCACCGGCTGCCTCGATCTGGTGAAAAAAGTTCTTAGCACGCTCGGCATGCACGACTACCGCGTGCGTCTCTCACTTCGCGATCCCGCGAGCGACAAGTACGTCGGCTCGCCGGAAAATTGGGACAAAGCGGAAGCAGCCCTGCGCGAAGCCGTCCAGACCCTCGGCGTGCCCTACAACGAAGAACTTGGCGAAGCGGCCTTCTACGGACCGAAAATCGATTTCGTTGTCAAAGATGTGATCGGCCGCGACTGGCAACTCGGCACGGTGCAGGTCGATTACAACCTGCCCGTCCGCTTCGGACTTTCTTACATCGGTCCCGACAATCAAGCGCACACGCCGGTGATGATTCACCGCGCGCCCTTCGGTTCGATGGAACGCTTCACCGGTCTGCTCATCGAACACTTCGAAGGTAAGTTCCCAACTTGGCTCGCCCCTGAGCAGGTTCGCATTTTGCCAATCTCGGAAAAAACCCTCGAGGTCGCCGAAGCCGCCGCGGCTCAACTCGCCAAT
>CAIVXP010000289.1 GCA_903909905.1 Akkermansiaceae bacterium | reverse complement strand
TTGCGAGGATGAATTGTTGATTCGGATTTTCGGAGAGCCATTCGCGGATGAGTTTGAGTGCGATGATGGTTTCGCCGACACTGATCGCGTGGATGTGGATGGCTCCGCATGTTTCCATGTCAGCGGATTTGCCATAGATCGCAACGCGTTCGCCGAGCGGGGTGTCGAGTCCGCCGCGGCGCAGCATCTTCACAAGCCATGCGGGAAATGCCGCGACGAACAGGCACGGCAGAGCCAGGCGATAAATCAGCAACGCGATGAATTTCCGCATGTGATGAAAGGTTTAAGCCATCGCTTCTTGCGCGTAAAGCAGGACCGCGCTGCTGCCGTATTCACGGCGGTCGAAGAGTGCCAGTTTGCCGCCATCGGGCGATGTTTGGTTGGCGGAAATTTCCGCGATGAAACATCCGCCAGGGGCGAGGCGCGGTCCGATCAGGTCGCCGGTAAGTAGTTCCTTGATGTGGTCCTTGTCGCCGTGGTGTTTCCAGTAGGGGGGGTCGGCAAAGATGAGATCGTATGTGGCGGTATCGCGTTTTAGAAAACTTTGCACCTCGGACTTCACGACTCTGCCGCCGGTGAGTTTGGTTTTCTCAAGATTTTGGCGGATGACCATATCGGCTTGGCGGTGTTCATCAACAAACACGCAAGTGGCGGCTCCGCGGCTAAGCGCTTCAAGGCCGATGGCCCCCGAGCCTGCGAACAAATCCAACACGCGCGACCCTTCGACGCGTTCGCTGAGGATCGAGAAGATGGCCTGGCGAATGAAGTCGGTCGTGGGGCGGGCTACTGCCTGCGGCACCTTGATGGCGAGGCGCCCGGCCTTGCCGGCGATGATTCTCATCGTGGATCGTGGTTGGGCGTGAGCGCCGGATTAGCGTTTGCTTTCCTCCTTGGCGGGTGCGGCGGATTTTTTGGAAGCCTCGGGTTTCTTCGTGGTCTCCGATTTTTTCGAGGCCTCGGGTTTTTTCGGCTCGGGAGTTTTTTCGCTGGTGGCCGGTTTGGCCGTTTTTTCCGCTGCTGGTGGAGTGGTCGCCTCGGTGGGGGCTTTCACGGTGGTCGATGATTTGATCGGAAATCGCACAACGAGACTGCGGTCGAGTAGGCGCGTGCCTTCGGTGGATGTTTCTTGCGCGCGATAAACGAGCAGGCCAAATGGCTTCTTGGTGAAACGGCCGACGGCAAAGTTTTCCTTGGTTTTGCCGAGTGTGGTTTCCTCTTCAAATCTCCATTCGCGACCTGTCCACTCTCCCAGAATGCTGGATGCTTCGGCATTGATGTCTTCGATGCGCTTGAGCTTGCCGTTCGGCGAACGAAAAACATCTTCCTTGGGTTGAAAACGCAGGGTGGAGATCATGTTCGCTTCGCCGGTTGCGGTGATGGTCCAGCTATCGCCGCTTGAGGGGCGCAGCACGAGGGTCACATCTTCCGCCGGCTTAAAATCGCGTTTTTCCCACAACGAGAGGTACTCGGTGTACTCCTGACGCGTGAGGCCGAGACGTTCGTCAAAGGGCAGTGGAATGCCTGGCTTGGACTTGGCGGAAAATTCGCGAAACCACTTCGGGTCCTTGCGCGCTGCGGCCTCAACTTTGGCGACAAATTTGTCGATCTCGGGCGGCGGGATGACCATGCCGATTTGGCCGCGCTTCGGAACATTCGGCTCGAGCAGTCCCTTGAAGGTATCGGGCACATCGGCGGCGGTGGCTTGGTTGATGATCGCAAGCGCAATGAGTGTCTTGAATGGTTTCATGTGGGTGATGGGTGGATGTTGGGTTTCCGGGGTCGTGAACTCAAGTGGCTAATGTCAGGGTTCGCCATCGGGAAATATGTCACGGATCGGAGTTTCCCGGTGTTGGTCCATCCAGCGCTCGAGCGCTCGGCGCATCGGCGCCAGTACTTCTGGGCGAGTGGCGGCGAGGTCGATCTCGCCATCCGGATCGGTGGGGATGTGGAAGAGCCCGAAATGCCGCCCCCCTTCGGCGGTCGGTGTGCAGACGAGTTTCCACTTGGCCGTGCGCAGGCATCGTTGTTTGGCCTTCACCAGTGCTTCGACATACTCGGGTTTGAGTACGAACTGGTAGTTGAAGTCCTTGTCGATCATGGTCATTTCGTCCATCGGCGGGAGCTTTGGCCGGGTCACTCCCGGCACGCTGAACTGGATGAAAGGAAAGCCGGTCTCGCCGTAAAATGGGCGGTTGAGGGGGGCTTCTTTGCCGCTCACCCATGAAGCAAAGCTTTGTCCCTCCCAATCGGGAGAAGGGGTGATGCCTGCGAGTTCCGCTACCGTCGGTGCGACATCGATAAGCCGCACGGTTTCATTTATCACA
>CAIVXP010000288.1 GCA_903909905.1 Akkermansiaceae bacterium | reverse complement strand
TTTCCATGCTTGATTCCGCGCCGGGTCCGGCGTGATGCTTCATCCGATGCGAGTGATGGCCTTGACGGGAGGAATTGCCTCCGGGAAATCGACCGTGTGCCGGCTGTTGCGCGAGTACCTGCCCTCGCTGGTGATCTTCGATTGCGACGCGGCCGTGCGACGCTTGCTCGAGTCGGTGCCCGAGGTTGCGGCGCTCATCGCCGAGGCATTTGGCGATGACGCCCTTGACGAATCAGGCCGGATCGACCGCCATTTCCTGCGCGGACGGGTCTTTGCCGACGAGGCGGCGCGTGCCCAGCTCGAGGCGATCCTCCATCCGCGGGTACGGCAGGAATGTCTTGATTCCATCGAAAAAGCCGCTATGGATGGGGCGGAGTGCTTTGTCGCGGATGTGCCCTTGTTCTTTGAAAAGGGTTTCGACTTCGGCCAAAACCAAGTGCTGGTGGTCGCATCCTCCCGCTCCACGCAAATCCAACGCCTCAGGGCTCGCGGTGGTTTCGATGACGCGCTCATGGATGCCATCCTCGCCGCCCAGCTTCCGGTTCAGGAAAAAATGTCCCGTGCGGATATCGTTTTCTGGAACGAAGGCCCGCCCGCCGTGCTGCGTTCCCAAATCCGCCGTTTCTGCCAATCCATTCTCATGAATCCCTCCCACGATCCCGAAGCCGCCACCGACGCGGCCCCGCAAAGCGCTGTGCTCGACGCGCCGGCTTCGATCGACATCAACCAATTCCGCCACAAGCCACTGTCCGAACTCCAGTCGATGGCCGAGGCGGTGCCTGCCCGCATCCAAGGTGGCATTCCGAAAAGCCAGCTGATCTATGAGCTGCTGAGTTTCTACGGCCGCGAAGGCGCGGGCCTCGTCTGCGAAGGCGTGCTCGAGCAAACGAAGGACAACTTCGCCATGCTGCGCGATCCAAGCCGCAGCTTCCGCCCAGGGCCGGATGACATCCACCTCGGCAACCACCTCGTGCGCGACCACGGCTTGCGCATCGGCCAAATGGTAAAGGTCCGCGTGCGTCCGCCGCGCGAACGCGACAAGTACCTCTCGGCCTTCGAAGTGATCGAAGTCGAAGGCATCCCGATCGCCGACTATCAAGTGCCGAAAGATTTCGATCGCCTCACACCGCTTTTTCCCGATCAACGCATCCACCTCGAAGGCGAAGGAAATGACTTCCTCGGCGTGCGCGTGATCGATCTGATTGCACCACTTGGGAAGGGTCAGCGCGGTCTCATCGTCGCACCGCCGCGCGGTGGCAAAACCATTTTGCTCAAGCAAATCGCCCGCGCGATTCGCCACAACCATCCGGAAGCGGAACTCATCATCCTGCTTCTCGACGAACGCCCCGAGGAAGTCACCGACTTCGAGGAAACCGTTGGCGCGCAAGTCTTTGCCTCGACCTTCGATGAATCGCCACGCCGCCACGCGCAGGTCGCCGATCTCGTGCTCGAGCGCGCGAAACGCCGCGTCGAACTCGGCAAGGATGTGATTCTCTTGCTCGACAGCCTCACCCGCCTCGCGCGCGGCCATAACTCGGCGATGCAAGGTGGCCCGATCGGATCGGGCGGTGTGAGCCCAGTGGCATTGCAAAAATCCCGCAAGTTTTTTGGCACCGCACGCAATGTTGAAGAAGGCGGATCCCTCACCATCCTCGCCACCGCACTCGTTGAAACCGAGAGCCGGCTCGATGATGTCGTGTTCGAAGAGTTCAAAGGCACCGGCAACATGGAAGTGCGCCTCGATCGCGAACTCGCCGAACGCCGGGTTTTCCCCGCCATTCACATCCCGCAATCCGGCACCCGCAACGACGACCGCCTCTATCATCCCGACGAGTTCCTTAAGGTCGTCGACATCCGCCGCCAACTCGCCCAACAACCGATCGGCGACGCGATCGAAAGCCTGCTCACCAACCTCCGCGCGACCAAAACCAACGCCGAGCTGCTGCTGCGCGGATTGAGGTGAGGGCTTGCCGCGTGACATCAACGCCATTCGCGCTACCGTGGCGCAGACATGGTTTATTTGATCAAGACCTTGCTGGTCCTTTTCCTCATCGCATGG
This sequence comes from Akkermansiaceae bacterium, assembly GCA_903909905.1. Lineage (GTDB taxonomy): Bacteria > Verrucomicrobiota > Verrucomicrobiia > Verrucomicrobiales > Akkermansiaceae > Luteolibacter. The sequence continues at coordinate 1,768 of CAIVXP010000288.1, read as the reverse complement.
CTGGGATTTGGCGCGTGGTTGATTTTCAAATACGCCACACTCTTCGGCCCACATCCGGATGACCCGGCAGAGTCTGCCGGCGCCCGCTCCTTCGGCGTCGCCCATGTGATCGCCGTCTGGACCGGCTTCTTTGTCCTCGCCTTCTACTTTTTGTTTTTCAAGTGAGCCGACACAAAAGCACGGTCAGGCCATCGGCTTGAAATATGCTTGCTGCAAACACATCACGCGTTGTGATGTTTGGAACCACCCTCAAAAAGAATGGTACACCCGAAGGGACTCGAACCCCTAACCTTCTGATTCGTAGTCAGACGCTCTATCCAATTGAGCTACGGGTGCATGCGCTTGGCGCGGGGCAGGGAGTAAACCCGCCGAAGCGGATGAAGTCAAGATTTTTGGTAAGCTCCTTGCAAAAAACCAAAGGTCATCCGCGACAAGGGCCGCGCATCAAAAACCCCTCGTCATCAAGGGAGCTGTCCACCGGCAAGGGCAACCCAGCAGCATCGGCGGCTGGACCGAAGACGAGCGGCAAGCCATCCGCCGAGGGCAAAATCCTCCATCCGGGGAGCAACTTGCCCCACGAATTTGCGCGGCGACCGTATTGCGGGTCGACGCCAATACCCGGCGGCGGATCCGGCATCGACATCGCGACCACCATGCCATCGATCGCAAGACAGGGGTAATGGGCGCAGGCTGTACGCTCGAACGAAACTAAGGCCTGAGTGCTAAAATCATAAAAATCAAATGCCCGCGATGCTATTGGCGCGCTGAGGATTTTTTTGCGCAAGAAATCACTGCCAACCCATGGTGTACCGTCGTTTGGATCAAAGTGATCGCGGATGCAAATTTTTGCATGAAACAATTTGGCGAAGCCGCGAGTGAGGCCCGGAAGTGCATCCACAAGCGGGTCACCTTTGAGCATTTGGAATGGCTGGCGACGTTGCAGGGCATTGATCATGCCTATCTGGTGGCCATTGATCGATGTGCGGCGCTGCAAAAATTTTTGACGGGCAAAGCGCTGGGCGATCGCATCGGCTGATGCGGCCATGATGCCATCGCGGACGCTGTGTGCATCAACACCCTTTGCCGCAAGCGTTTCGCCGAATGCGATGTGGATGCCACCGGCGGTGCCCCGCGGGAGTTTTTTGAAATAGCGATTGCGTTCGTAAGAAAAAATCGAGCCCCATGATCCATCGCTCCATACGGGAATGAGCGGATGACCAGCCTTGCTGGCGATCAATTCGAAGCCGCGCTGCAGCGTGCAAAGTGTGCCGGTGCGGGTGAGTTGGCCTTCGGGAAAAAGGCAGACCACATCGCCTTTTTTCAAGGCCTTGATCACTTCGCGGATTGCTTCGAGCGGTTGATCGCGGCGAATGTTGACTGTGCCAAATATGCCGGTGAACCAACGAATCGCAGGGTTGGCGATGAAGGCCTCGTCCATCACAAAGCGGACTGGGCGCGGGCATGCGGCGGAGAGAAAAAACGCGTCGGCATAGGTCACATGATTGGGTAGCAGCAAGACGCCACCACTTGCGGGAACGCGTTCTGCACGCACAGCGCGCACGCGATAGACGAGGCGGATGCCGATGAGAAAAACCACGCGGATCGTACCAACCATCAGCGTGAAGGCCACATGCCGCCACCGGGAAGTTTTCGCGCCAGTCGCTTCGTCTTTCATCCGCACTAGCTTAATGGCGCGCAGGCGACGCGACAAGAGCTGGGATCAGCCCAGCGTGATGCCGACCGGGCAGTGGTCGGAGCCATGCACATG
>CAIVXP010000287.1 GCA_903909905.1 Akkermansiaceae bacterium | reverse complement strand
CGGCATCACGACTTCGCTGGGTTTGGAAATTTCCGCCAAGTCGGTGATTCTGAGTGCCGGGACTTTCATGGGTGGCCTGATGCATGTTGGCCTGCGGAATGAAAAGGGTGGGCGCATGGGCGATGCCACCTCGCAGGTGTCCGAGGCGCTGAAGCGCCTGGGTTTCGCGGTCGAGCGCTTCAAGACCGGCACCCCGTGCCGACTCAATGGCCGATCCATCGATTTTTCCCGCTGCGAGCGTCAGGATGGTGACGAGTCGCCACCGAAATTCAGCTTCATGGTCGACACTCTTACGCGTGGGCCCGACGACCTTTTTACGCTCAATCCTTGGGGCGACCCCTCGTTCCACGTGGAACAGTTGCCCTGCTGGATTACTTACACGAACACCCGCACCCACGACGCGATCCGCGCAAATTTACACCAATCGCCGATGTACTGCGGCGTGATCGAGGGGGTGGGCCCGCGTTATTGCCCGTCGATCGAGGACAAGGTCGTCCGCTTCGCGGAAAAGGAGCGGCATCAGGTTTTCCTCGAACCGGAAGGTCGGCACACCCTCGAGTACTATGTGAATGGCGTTTCCACCTCACTGCCCTACGAGGTGCAGCTGGAATTTCTCCGATCGATCGCCGGTCTCGAACGCTGCGAAATTTTGCGCCCGGGCTACGCGGTCGAGTACGATTATTGCCCGCCGACCCAGCTGCGCCCGACCCTTGAAACGAAGCAAATCGAAGGGCTGTATTTTGCGGGTCAGATCAATGGCACCTCCGGCTATGAAGAGGCCGCCGGGCAGGGGCTGATCGCTGGAGCGAACGCCGCACTGAAGGTCAAGGGCGAGCCGGAATTTGTTTTGGGTCGCGATGAGGCCTATCTCGGGGTCATGGTCGACGATCTCGTGACCCGTGGTTGCACCGAGCCATATCGGATGTTTACCAGTCGGGCCGAGTACCGCCTGATGCTGCGCCAAGACAATGCCGACCTGCGGCTCACGCCCAAGGCGGGGGCGGTCGGATTGGTGGAAGGGGAGAGGTTGAAGCGAGTCGAGTGGAAGTTGAGCGAACTCGAGCGCGCCGGCAAATGGGTGCGCGAGACGACGCACGAGGGCGTGAAGTTGGATCAATGGCTGCGCCGCAGTGAAAACTCATGGGAGATGCTGCCGGTGCAATTGCAGGAGCAATTTCAACTGGAACTCTGGTCGCTCATCGAAACGGATTTCAAGTATGAGGGCCACCTTGGACGCCAGCGCACGCAGATCGAGCGCATGTCGCGGCAGGAGGGCAAACGGCTGCCAGATTGGGTGGATTACACCAGCATTCGCGGACTCAAAAAAGAGGCTCAGCTGCGCTTTTCCGAAGTGCGGCCCGCGACGCTCGGTCAGGCCGGTCGCATCCCAGGGATTACCCCCGCCGACATCGCCATCCTTGCGGTATGGCTCGAGAAGTGGGGGCGTGAAGCTCCTTTTGCCTGAAGTCTCAGAGGCCCCCCAAGGATAAGCGCTCAACAAAAACTAAATATCAACCAGTTGGTATCTTTTATGAAGGTTGAGCTTTGGTTGACATGATTTGACTTAGATCATCTTCTTCACCTCGATGTCACCGGATTCACAGCAGGACTTTGCACTCGCGTTTCTGAGCATCCTTTTTGAAGGCGCGCCATTCATTCTTCTCGGCACGCTGATCAGTGGCTTTATCGATGTTTATCTACCGCCCGGCACGATGGATCGTTTTCTGCCGCGCAACCGCAAGTGGGCGGTGGTGGTGGCAGGTTTGCTGGGTGCGGTCTTTCCGGTTTGCGAATGCGCGGTGGTGCCGGTGATCCGTCGCTTGGTCAGCAAAGGCCTGCCGGTTTCCTGCGCGCTCACATACATGCTCGCGGCTCCGATCGTGAATCCGATCACCGCGCTGAGCACCTGGAAGGCCTTCCAAGGTCAGGGTGCGGGGATGATGACCTGCTCGCGTTTGCTGCTCGGATTTCTCGTGGCGGTGGCGGTGGGCCTCATCGTGATGCGTTTGCCACTTTCCGCCGTATTGAAAAAACCGCTCGTCGATTCGTTGGCGGAGAAAGATGCAAAAAATGCCAAAGAGTCCGGCTGTTGTGGCGG
>CAIVXP010000286.1 GCA_903909905.1 Akkermansiaceae bacterium | reverse complement strand
TTTCCTCGATGAATGCCTTCATGTCATCGCGGTCCATGCTCAGCGTGCCAGTGATGACAAATGTGAGGCCCGCGAGTGGTCCGGATTTTTCTGAAGGAACTGGATTGAAGTTATCCGACTGCGGGTCAATTCCAAGTTCGGTAAGATGATGAATGAACTGATGCCCGGAATTCGAGTCGAAATAGTCGATCAGATTCTTTGCCGCCACAGATCCTAGTTCCGAAGAGATCGCGTACTCCGAAAGTTTCTTCTCGAGTTCCTTGATTCGCGGATTCAATTCGCTGAATTTTGCCTTTCTAAACGCTCGCTCGGATTCAGAAATGGTTTCGTAATCGGAGTTGATGGGATGTTCGATCTTCCATGTGATGGCGTATCCTCGCTCGTAGATATCTGCAAGGAGCTGGGATTTTCGTAATTCTTTAATCGACATGAAGAGTCTGGAAACTTCCTTAGCGGTTGCTTCTCCGACTTGTGGAATTCCAAGTCCATAAATCCATTTCGAGAGGGGTTTCTTGTCTTTTGCGGCCGCAATGGATTGGAGTAGCTTTGTAGCTCTTTCGTCGCCAAATCTTCGTGACTTGGACTTCTTGCCTGAGGACAGCGTGGCAGAATCAAGCATGAGTTCGGCAAGGTCCCCGTGTGACAAACGGAAAAGGTCCAAGGGTGTGGATATTTGGCTATTTTCGACGAGCTTGGATGCCACGGCTTCGTCCAAGCCTTCCAAATCAAGTGCCTTTCTTGATGCAAAATGGATGAGCTTGTTGATCAATTGGGCCGGACACTCGAAGTTCAGACAGTAGTGAGTGATGATCCGACGCTGATTTTCTTTTGGGCCGGACAAATTGATTCTCTCTTCTATCGGGCCGCCGCATGCGGGACAGGAACCATCTAAGTGATCATGTAGGGAGAATCGACGGGTCTGTTTTGGACGGCAGTCCTCGATAACCTTGATGATTTCCGGGATGATTTCACCCGCCTTATGCACCAGCACGGTATCTCCTATGCGTATATCCTTCTCGTCGATGTAACTCTGATTATGCAGCGTGGCGCGCGAAACGGTCGAGCCCGAGATCAGCACCGGTTTCAACTCCGCCACGGGTGTGAGCACACCGGTGCGGCCGACTTGGATGGTGACGGCGGTGAGGGTGGTTTCCTTTTGTTCGGGAATAAACTTATAGGCCGCGGCCCAACGCGGGGCGCGTGAGGTGAATCCGAGTTTTTCGCGTTCGCTGCGCTTGAGCACTTTCACCACCGCGCCGTCGGTGCCGTAGTCGAGTTCGTGCCGCAGCGTGTTGATTTGGCCAACCGCTTCGAGCGTGCTTTCGAGATCGTGCGCATCGATTACTGGTTGGTTGCGCGGGATGCCGAGGGCGTCGAGCAGCGAGTGGAAATCATGCTCGGTCTCGAGCGCCGGACCCTCATAAGCCCCGATGCCGTGGGCGAGAAATGCGAGCGGTCTTTTGGCGACGATCTTCGGATCGAGTTGTTTCAGCGTGCCGGCAGTGGCGTTGCGCGGATTGGCAAATGTCGGCAGTCCCGCTTCATCGCGCTCGGTATTCATCGCCGCGAAGGCCTCGTTCGGCATGAAAATTTCGCCCCGCACTTCGAGCAGCGGCGGGATGGATGGCGCTTTAGCTCTAGCTAGTTCCATCGGAATGCTGCGGATCGTGCGGACATTGTGGGTGATGTCATCGCCGGTGCTGCCATCGCCGCGGGTGGCGGCGTAGTCGAGCTTGCCATTGCGATAGACGAGCGAGACCGCGACACCGTCGATCTTTGGTTCGATCGTGACCGCGACATCATCGTGGCCAAGGCCTTTGCGGACGCGCTGATAAAACTCGATCAGTTCTTTTTCCGCGCGCGTGCCCGGAGATTTTTCCAATGCCTCGGGTGTCAACTCGAAGACATCGTCGATCGAGAGCATGGGCACCAGGTGGCGCACTTTTTCGAAACCTTCGATCGGCTCGCCGCCGACACGCAGGGTGGGGGAGTCCGGATCGTGCAAGTCGGGGTGCTGACGTTCGAGTTCCTCAAGCTCGCGGAAAAGCCGGTCGTATTCGGCATCGGAAATTTCCGGCGTCGCCTTGCTGTAATAAAGTCGGTTGTGGT
>CAIVXP010000285.1 GCA_903909905.1 Akkermansiaceae bacterium | reverse complement strand
TCGGCATAGGCATTGACCGCTTGGTGATGATGCTCACCGGCGCGCCCACCATCCGCGATGTCGTGCTTTTCCCCTTGCTCAAGCGCAGGGAGTAGGCAGGGACATTTTTCCAAAACGGCACAATTTGCAGGATTTTTCGCCGAAATGACCTACTTGCGGGCGATTTCCCCAAAATCCCCCTAATCAGGCAAAAAAAACCTTGCGTGGGTGGGGGCTCCGTGATTTTCTCCCCGCCCGCCCGCAGGGGCACAACCAACCTTTCCCAATACGGCCATGGCCTACGCAGTAATCAAAACCGGCGGCAAACAATACCGCGTTCAACAAGGCACGAAGTTCGATGTCGAGAAACTCGACGCGCCCGTGGATTCCGAAATCAAGTTCGATGTCCTGCTCGTGGGCGAAGGTGAAACCGTCAAGGTTGGTGCTCCGCTCGTGGCCGGTGCTTCCGTCACCGCCAAGGTGCTCACCCAATTCCGCGGACCCAAGGGCGTGGCTTTCAAATTCAAGCGCCGCAAGGGCTACCACAAAACCAAAGGTTACCGCCGCAGCCTCACCAAGCTCGAGGTCACCTCGATCGCCGGTTAATCATCAACACTTCACCTACCTACTTCCATGGCCCATAAAAAAGGACAAGGTTCCGTCAAGAACGGACGCGACTCACGCAGCAAGCGCCTCGGCGTGAAGAAATTCGGCGGCCAAGCCGTCATCGCCGGCAACATCATCATTCGCCAGCGCGGCACCAAGGTGCATCCGGGTCTTGGCGTCGGAATCGGCCGTGACCACACGCTCTTCGCCCTCGTCGACGGTCGTGTGATGTTCGATCGGGAAGCCCGCCGCGTGAATGTGGTGGCCATCGCCAACTGATCCGCTGATGCCGCTTGATTGTGGTAAACGAAATTTTCAAAAAGGCCAGTGAGTTGATCACTGGCCTTTTTTATCGGCGCTTAGAAGTCGATTCGCGATTAGCATTTTATGTCATCGGCCCTTTTTTTTTAACCCTTTTTGTATGGCATTGCCTCCTGTTCTGATGATCATCTGGCACGTATCTCAGACTGAAAACGCAGCCCATTGGTCCCATGAGAATCCTGCTTACCACCACCTCGCTTCAAGACACGCCCGGCCCGCACCACGAACTCCTTGAGCAAACCGGTTTTGAAATCGTCCGCGAGCGCGGCCCTTTGTCTGAGGCGAAGATGCTTGAGCTCGCGGGTGGCTTCGATGCCTTCCTGTGCGGTGACGATGCGATCACCCGCAAGGTGCTCGAAAAGTCACTGCCGCGGCTCAAGGTGGTGGCGAAATACGGCATCGGACTCGACAAGGTCGATGTTACCGCCGCAACGGAGTTGTGCATTCCGGTGACATTCTGCCCTGGCGTCAACCACACCACCGTCGCGGAACACACCTTCGCCCTGCTGCTCGGCGCGTGCCGCAAGCTCGTCGAGGAGGCCAATTATGTGCGCGCGGGAAACTGGAAACGCATCACTGGTCATGAGCTTCACGGCAAGACCATCGGCATCGTCGGCCTTGGCCGCATCGGCTGCGAGGTCGCCGCGCGGGCACGAGCTTTTGGCATGGAGGTGATCGGATTCGGCAACCATTGGGATGATGCCTTTGCCGCCACCCATGGCATCCAACGCGCCGCGACGCTCGATGATTTGTTTCGTGCTGCCGATGTGGTTTCGCTGCACACCAAGCTCACGCCGCAGACACGGCACATGGTCGATGCCCGACGCATGGCACTCGCAAAGCCCGGGCTTTTTCTGGTCAACTGCGCGCGCGGCGAGCTGATCGACACACAGGCCTTGCTCGACGCTCTCCACTCCGGCGCGGTCGCCGCTTACGCCGCCGATGTGATGGACGAGGAACCTCCGCCGCCGGACCATCCGCTGCTCAGTGCGCCGCGCGTGATCATCACGCCGCACATCGGATCTCGCACGCAAGAGAATGTGGTGCGCCAGGCAACGATGGCGGTGCAAAACATGATCAATGTGCTGGCCGGACGCCCGGCGCTCGCGCAAGCCAACGAAATTTCCAAACCATGAACACGGGCAACGAATACCTGGTCGTGCCGGCCGACCTTCACGATGGTCTGGTCCGCAGAGCCTATCTCAAACGTGGTTACACCGAAGACGAGGCGAATGATGCCTCGCGTTTTTGCCACAGTGCATCGCGCCATGGCATCCGCTCGCACAATGCGCTCAAGGCATTGCACCTCGATGATCTTTTCGGCACCAAAATCGGCCAATGGGTGCCCGGTGCGGAAATCGAAGTCCTGCCTACACGCTTTGCCGCCGCCGAAATTTGGGACGGTCACAAAAAGCTTGGTCAAGCCGTTGCCTACAAGGCCATGCAGCGTTGCATGGAGTTGGCCGATCAGTACGGCGTTGGCACGGTGAGTGTCGACAATGCCACGCATTACCTTTGGGGTGGTGGCTATGTGATCGATGCCGCGCTTAAGGGCTACATCGCTTATACGAATTGCACCGCCGCCACTTCAGAGGTGGTGCCGTTCGGAGGAAAAACTCCGACCATGGGCACCAACCCGCACTCATGGGGATTTCCCACACAGGATGCGGTGGGCTTCCCGATCGTGATCGACTGGGCAACCTCGGTCGTCGCCATGGGCCGTGTGCAGCAATTTGCGAGGGAGGGTCGCGAACTCGCACCCGGTTGGGCAGTCGACTCGCAAGGCC
>CAIVXP010000284.1 GCA_903909905.1 Akkermansiaceae bacterium | reverse complement strand
AGGCCCATGAATGTGAGATATCGAAACGGAATGCCGCTGACGAGCAGTGCAACCAGCACCACGGGGATCCAAACCAAGGCCGAACCCATGTCACCCATTTTCATCACCATCAGGAATGGCACGGCGGCAACTCCCGCGATGAGCGAAATGCGTGCGACGGGTGAAGCAAACCATGGGTGAAGTTTGGGCAAGTCTTGCGAAAGCCAAGCGATGAGGATGGTGCCGGAGGTGATGCCGAGCTGTGCCGGTTGGAAGCTGAGGCCAAAGAGCGAGAGGCGGTGAACCGAATCGTCCTGTTGCATGGCGAGGATCATTAATACCAAGCCAACAAGGTAGAATGGGATGCCAAGCCACCGGATCCAGCGATAGTCGATGAGTGCGGTTGCGAAGTAGATCACGCTGCCGATGATGATCCAGCGTTGTTGCATCGCTGCGTACCATGGTCCGGCACCGCCAAATTCCTTGAGGGCTTCATCGCCGATCGCGAGATGTCTCGCAGCGCTTTCGATCATGAGCACACCAAAGGCCAGAAGGGCGTACATCACCAAGATTATCACCCAGTTCATGCCGAGGATTTTTTTCAGAAAGGGTGTCATGGGCGAGGTCAGTAGGATACGCCATGGCGGGTGGCTGGCAAGGCGGGTGTGAATGGATTTAGCGCCGCGGCTTGCGCATTGGGCTGGGGCAAATATGCTGGCGGAGAGATCTGATGAAACTTGAGCGAGTGGATGTCCTTCTGGTCGAGAAGGGGCTGTGTGAATCGAGGGAACAGGCCAAGCGCCTGATCCTTGCCGGCGAGGTACGCATCGGTGATCGGGTGATCGACAAGCCGGGGCAGAAATTGGCGGATGACTCGGCGCTCGAGGTCAGGGAAAAGCCGAAATTTGTAGGGCGGGGTGGGATCAAGCTCGAGGGGGCGCTGGAGGCCTTCGGTATTGATCCTACCGGGTGGGTCTGCATCGATGTGGGTGCATCGACCGGTGGTTTCACCGACTGCCTTTTGCAGCGTGGCGCGGCAAAGGTTCACGCGGTCGATGTCGGCACCAATCAACTCGTATGGAAACTTCGCAATGACCCGAGGGTGGTGGTGAAAGAGCAATTCAATGCTCGTCACATGGTGCCGGAGGATCTCGATGAAAAAGTTCGGCTTGCGGTGATGGATCTATCTTTCATTTCGCTTACCAAAGTTTTGCCGGCTGTCTTTTCGGTGCTCGATGATAAGGGCAGTGTTGTTTGTTTGATCAAGCCGCAGTTCGAGCTCGACCGCGAGGATATTTCGAAGGGGGGCATCGTGCGCGATCCGGCCTTGCATGAGCGCGCGGTGGAAAAGATCCGTCGCTTTGTCGTGGAGGAATGCCGACGCGAGTGGCGCGGAGTGATTGCCTCGTCGATCACGGGAACGGATGGCAATCAGGAATTCCTCGCGTGGATCGGTGGCGAAGTTTCGTGAAGACGATCAGCGGCTGCGCTCGATGTGCACGGCGACGCATTCGGTATCGGGCAGAATGTGTTTCTCGATGCTGATCGCCACCTTTGCGAGCGGGTGGTTGCTCAGCAGAAAATCGCAGAGTTCGGTGGCGAGTGTTTCGATCAGTTTGCGTGGGCGTGCGGCGGCGAGTTCCTGAATTTGGATGGCGACTGCGTGGTAATCCACCGTGTGCGTGATCTCATCGGCAAGACCATCAAAGCCTTGGTTTGGGGTCAGTCGAGCGGTGACGAGCAGGACCTGCGGTGATGAGCGTTCGTCATCAGGCACGCCGATGTGGGTATGGACCTTGAGTCGCCGAATTTCGATTTCGTCAGACATGGGCGTGGGGGATGAGCTTGCGGGCGAGCGCCTCCTCGAGCAACACGCGGGTCGGGGTATTGAGCGGCAGCTTGAGGGCTTCGGCGGGTGTGAGCCACACGAATTCCTCAGCTTCGTCATTGAGCTTCACGTCTGTGTCCAGGGCACGGGCGACATAGTTGAGCAGGATGAAGTGCTCCGGATGCATGAATTCGGGCGATGCAATGCAGTCCTGGTTTAGCACAAATTCGATTTCGGCAATTTGAAGGTTGGTTTCCTCGAGAACTTCGCGCGTGAGGGCATCGAGCGATGATTCGCCGCGTTTGATTTTGCCGCCGGGGATGCCCCAGAGGCCAGACCACTTGTGGGTGCGGATCATGAGGACACAGCCTGCGCCGTCGTGGATCAACGCGCCGACGGTGGTGATCGGGCGTGCGGCGACCTGCCGGTGCATGAGATTGCGCAGCACCTCGAGGTCGGGCACCGTGAGGTCGGGACGCACGGCAGCGAGCACTTCCGGGTGTTGGTATCCCGTCAGCACGGCAATTGAGGAAAGCCCGCCATGGCGCGCGGTTTCCACATCGTGGGTCATGTCTCCGACAAAGGCGGTCTCTTGCGGTTTGAGGCGATGCTCTTTGATGATTTCATGGATCACGTCGCGCTTGTCGACGACGCCCGAGTAGGTTGCTTCGAAATGCTGTCGGAGCTTGAATTCGTCCATTTGTCGCTCGAAAGCTTGGGTATCCATCGAGGTCAGCACAAAGGCACGGATGCCGTGTTGGGTGCACCACTCGAGTTTTTCGCGGGCGTGAGGTAGCACCGTGACCGGTGTCTTTGCCGAGCTGAATGCTGGGCGGAAGTGTATCTCGAGCTCATCGAGTGAAATGTCGGGCAGGAACTCCGCGTAAAATTCCGAGTAGGGAAGGCGGAACTGGCGGCGGAAATTGTCGCGATCGAACGGTGGCAATTTGTAGTGCTCAAAGACCGCGTTGGTGGCCTCGATCACTGGGCCGAGGTCGTCGACGAGTGTGCCGGACCAATCGAAGATGAGGTTGCGAAACATGGGTGTGGTTTTTTTAGCCGAGGGTGAACTTGACCGATTTGATGCGTTGTTCGCCAAGTTGTTCGCGGATGCGGGTGAGCAGCATCGGCTTCATTTGTTCGAGATGGAAACGCATCGCAGGTTGGGTGACACGCAGCACCAGGTGGCCATTGCGCACGGAAACAGGTTCGGTGTGGCTTGCGATGAAATCACCGGCCAGCTCCTTCCATGTCGAGCGTACCAACTCTTCATCGAGCCCATCGCCGGCGCCAATCGATTTGAGGACATTGCGGATCCATTTTTCGGCAGCTGATACGCCGGCATTGAGATCGGTCACTTCGTCGCAGCCCCTCCACTCCCGCAGAATTTCCTTTCGGATTCCGCTGGATGGGTCTTTGGGCTTCATGGCGAGTGGATCTTATTCCTCGCCGTCGTCACCGATTGCCTCGACCGGGCAGCCTTCCATGGCCTCGCGGCATTGGGCGACTTCCTCATCATTCTCGGGCTGCTTGAACACGAACGAGTAGCCCTCGTCATCAGCGCGAGTGAAATTGGCCGGTGCGGTCTCACGGCAGAGGTCGCAGTCGATGCACTGGCTGTCGACATAGAATTTGCCGTTGATGTTTTCCGCGTTCTTGTCTTCTCGGTCTGCCATGGAGTTAGATGGGGTTACTTCCCCTTGAATGCCTTGAAAACTACCGGCATGCAACCCGTTTTTTGCGTGATATTGTGACATATCTTCGCGCTGGTCAAACTGCCGATACGAACGTATCAAGTGTCTGTTCTCGTTTAAAATGAATTCTGCTCCCACACCATCTTCCGGAGACCTTCCTGAGTCTTCCAATGCAAATTTATCCGGCAGCGGGTCGCTAGAGAGTGATCTCTGGAACCTTGATCACGATCCGCAAACTCCGATTCCTGCCGCGATGCGTGGTGCGATCGGTGATGAAATGCCGCCGATCAAATCATCGCGAGTGCCCATGGTTACCTCTGCGGGTGATTTGAAGACACCGGCGCTGTCTGGGCCTGAAGCTACCAAGGAAAAGATCAGTCAGCCTTCCGCGAGAAAGCCGGAAGAACGAGGAATAAGGCTGAACATCAATCCTCAGGGTGAGGCAGCTCGGCCAAGTGGTCAGCCTGCGCGACATTCGCCGCATCTGCGTGATTTCACCGACCTTGAGCAATGGGCGGACGATGGTGGTGGCCAAGTCAAGGCCGGCGACGCTTTGGATGCGCTTCAGGTCGAGTCGGCGGCAGCGTCGGTTGCCGAGCCGGAATCTGCACCGGAAGTCAAAGTGCCTGAAAAAAAGGATATCGCGGACCATCTCGAAATATCTCCGCAGCAAGCGCCCGTGCCACCTGCTGAGGGCATCGAGATTTCGCCCAAGGCGGCCGCTTCACCCGCGCGTGTTTCGCTGACGCCGGCGCTGAAGTTTACCAAATTTGAAAAGTTCGGGGTGGTGTTATTGGTAGTAGCGTTGGTGGCGGTGCTCGCGGCGGTCCTGTATTTTTCCGCAAGCCGATTACCGACCGAGACCATAGGTTCGAAGAGCCCGAAATTCCCTATCAAGGGTGATCTTGTTCTCGTGCAGCGCGCGACCAGTTATTGGAGAGATGTTATTGCATCTGGTCCTGATGCGGATGTCGTGCGGCGCGGCACACAACTGTTGCCGGTGCTGGAGTTGACCTGCAAGGGAGGTCCGGCGGTGGTGCGTGTGATTTTCCGCGATGAATACGGGGTTTCAATGGGGGATACCATCAACCGGAGCGTGGCCGATGGAGGGCTTCTGGTCATTCCTGCCACTGCAGGATTTGAAGAGATAGGCATTCACGCCGCCTATCGTACTGGTGACAGTAAGCCGTGGAAAATTGAGGTTTACGAAGGTGAGGCTGGCAGTGACTCCGCAAACGGATTCAGAAAGCTGTTCGAGATGGACATTTCTAGCGAACGCCGTTGATTGTTGCGCCATGTCCGCCACCGAAATCGCCCCGGTCGTGCCCCGTGAGGGATGGCACGTGATGCATTTGTTCTATCATGTCGATCACGCGCAATGGTCGTTGTATGGTGATGATGAAAAGCGCCAGGCCAAGACCCGCCTAACGGAGCTGGTTCAGGAAATCCGCGCGACGCCCGACACCCATCTGCTGATATTTTCGGTTACCACGCCCAAGGCGGACATTGGATTCATGCTTCTTGGGCCAGATCTCCAGTTGCTCAACGCGTATGAAAAACAGATCAGTCTCTCGCTGGGGCCGGAGATTTTGAATCCGGTTTATTCCGACCTTTCGCAGACCGAGAGTTCCGAGTACACCACCACACGCGAGCAGTATGCGGCCGAGACGCTGGTCGCGGAGAAGGGGATGGTGGAGGGAACGGCCGAGTATGATGCGGCATTGGTGGAATTCGACGAGCGGATGGCTCATTACCTCAAGCATCGTCTGTATCCGGTGCTGCCTGATTGGCCGGTGATCTGTTTTTACCCAATGTCGAAACGCCGCAGTGGTGCCGACAACTGGTACTCTCTTGGATACGAGGAGCGGCGAAAGCTGATGGCGGGCCATGCCCGGGTCGGTCGCAAGTATTCGGGTAAAATCCTGCAATTGATCACCGGATCGACCGGTTTGGATGAGTTCGAGTGGGGCGTGACGCTGTTGGCCAAGGATACTTACGAGATCAAGGCGATCGTCTATGAAATGCGTTTCGATGAAGTCTCGGCGCGCTATGCCGAGTTTGGCGATTTCTACATCGGGCTGCAGTTGCCGCTGGATGTTCTCTTTCGCCGGATCTGTCTGTGAGTGGAAATTTGCCCGTTGCTTCGCTATCAGCGGAGGTACTAGAATTTTGTGTCGATGGCCGAATCAATTGCCGCAGTCGAAATCCGCAATCTCGTAAAGGAGTTCAAAACTTCCTTTCGGCGCAAGCCCTTGCGGGCGGTTGACGATGTCTCGATTCGCATCATGCCGGGTGAGGTTTATGGTTTGATTGGGCCAAATGGCTCGGGCAAATCGACCACGATGAAGGCGCTTCTGGGATTGGTTGCTCCGTCGGCAGGTCAGTGTTCGATTTTTGGCCGCGATTCCATGAAGGTTGATTCGCGCGATGAGGTGGGTTTTTTACCGGAGAATCCCTATTTTTACAAACACCTGAGTGGTGCCGAGACGCTGCGATTTTATGGCAAGCTATGTGGCTTGGGTGGGCGTGAATTGGAGGATCGGGTGACCGAATTGCTTACTTTGGTTGATCTCGAAGGTGCGCGCGATCGCCGCCTTGGAGGCTACTCGAAGGGTATGCTGCAGCGCATCGGTCTTGCACAGGCGCTGGTACAGGAGCCGAGGTTGGTGATTCTAGACGAACCGACTGCCGGGGTTGATCCGCTCGGCTCGCGTCAGATTCGCGATCTAATTCTCAAGCTGCGCGACCAAGGCATCACGGTATTTCTTTGCTCGCATCTTTTGGAGCAGGTGCAGGAAGTCTGTGACCGGGTTGGGATCATCTTCCGCGGAAAATTGGTGCGCGAGGGCAAGCTTGAGGATTTGATCGCCATTGAAGACCAGTCGGAAATCGTACTTCGCGACGCATCGCCTGAGCTTTTGCACCAGATTAGGGCGCTGGTTGAGTCGACCCCCGGCGCGTCGGTTGTCAGGACCGGCAAGCCACGCACAACACTTGAAAGATTGTTCCTGCGGGAAATCAGCGAAGACGAACCATGAGCAACGTCGTTCACATATCGCCCAAGGGCTCGCACTTCATGCGCATCTGGGTCATTGCCGCGCACACTTTCACGCAGTTGGTGAGGATGAAGGTTTTTTATTTCCTGGCTGTATTTGCGGTGATTGCCATTGCGAGCAATTTCTTTGATCTGCCGCAGCACGAGGGTCCCGAGGCGGTGGGAGCGAATGTATTGAGGTCGATCAAGAGCTGGTCCCTGGGGGCGATGACTTTGTTTTCGGTGGTGCTTTCGGTGGTGGCGACTGCCTTGTTGTTGCCGAAGGATGCGGAGGATCGGACCTTGTACACGATTTTAGCCAAGCCGGTACCGCGCTTCGATTACCTTGCGGGCAAATTACTCGGTGTGTTGTTGTTGGTTTTTGTTTCGCTGGCCTTGATGGATGCGTTGATGACGGGGGTATTGCATGTGCGTACCAACATGGTGGTCGCCCAGCAGGTGGAAATGGCGACGGCGATGGGGTGGCCGGCGGATGCGGTTGCCTCCTTGCGGGCCGAGACCCTTGCCAGCGGTCCGAATGCCTCACTTCAAGGGGCGGTGTTTGCGGTATTTCTACGAGCATCGATCATGGCATCACTTGCGCTGCTGATTTCGACATTTTCTTCCAGTACCCTGTTTACGACCGTCGTCAGTTTTCTAATTTACTTCATCGGACACTTCCAAGCCGATGCGCGCAACATTTACCTGCAGGCGGGTGAAGCGGGCGAAGGGCTGTTTGCGCGAGTCGCATCGTTGGCGTTGTCGCTGGTGATGCCGGACTTTCAGCTTTTCAACGTGATTGATGCGGTAATCGAAGGGCAAGCGCTGCCGCTGGTTTCACTCGCGAAGCTGACGTTGGTGGGTATGTATTACGCGGTGTTCTTCACATTCGCCTCGTGGTTCATATTTGCCGACAAGGAATTTTAATCGCGTGAAAGGCTGGTTCAAAATCTTATTGCTGACGCTTGCCATGCTTGTTTTTGGCGCGATGAGGCTTCCCTACGAAGCGGCGCTTTTCAAATCATTGCGTGAAGCGGGCCTTTTTCCGCCTGAGCTTGGGATCGGCACCCGTGACAAGATCGGCCAAACAAGTTCGGCAGTGGCACTCGGTGGTTTGCGCACGCTGGTGGCGACATTTTTAAATCTGCGCGCCTTCACTTATTTCACCGAGCAGCGCTGGAATGATGTTGAGGAGACCTACAATACCATCGTCGATCTTGCGCCGCGCACACGATACTACTGGGATACGGGTTCATGGCACATGGCCTACAACGCGGCATCTTACTACATCAACGATTCAAAACTGCCACCGTTGCGGCGGCGTGAGGCTTGGAGGATGTCGATTATCAAAGGGCGGGCGTTTCTCGAACGTGGCATACGCAACAATCCCGATGACTGGGGCTTGCTGGCGAGCTTGGGTTTTCTTTTGTCCGACTCAAACAAGTATCCGGCATTTCGCGATGCAAATGCATCGTTTGCAGCGGCTGCCGAGGCGTACCGGAAGGCAGCAGATACCGGCAAGGCTCCCGGCTATGTGCAACGCTCGGCGTTTTATGCTCTGGCCCGTGTCGTTGGCCGTGAAGCGGAGGCGCTTGCGCTTGCGAGAAAACTTTATGGCGAAGGACCGATCAATCGCACTCCGACGATGAAGGCGCTGCTTTTCGTGCTCGAAGCTTGGGAGAATCCAAAGATGGATCTCAAGGCACGCGCGATCGAAATTTATGGGACTCCCGAAAATGCCTATGAGGCCTTGTCCGTACATTGGAGCCGTGTACGCGACGGATTTCCGGTGCATGGAGTTTCAGCTGTGATCCCCTTGCTGGAGGAACAGTTGTCGATATCCAAAGAGAACAGCGTGCTGAACCGGCCATTGCCGCCGCCGGGCGGGCCAGATGAGTGGTTTCGCTGAATGTTTGCCGCATCACTCTCGCGATTGTGAATCGATGAGGATGGTAACCGGCCCATCGTTGATCAGAGCGACCTTCATGTCGGCGCCAAAAATTCCACGGCCGACCGGTTTGCCGATTTTGGTTTCGAGCGATTCGCAAAACCGTCGATAAAGAGGTTCGGCGATCTCCGGCGAGGCGGCTTTGAAAAATGATGGTCGGTTTCCTTTTTTGGTTGAGGCGTGCAGCGTGAATTGGCTGATGACCAAAATGTCCCCCGCAATGTCGCAAACACCAAGGTTCATCTTGTCATCAAGATCGGTAAAGATCCTCAGGCCCGCTATTTTGGCAGTCAGCCACTCGATATCGGACTCGTTGTCACACGATTCAATGCCGACAAGGACCAAAAGCCCACGGCCGATGAAAGAAATCATTTTGCCCTCGACTGTGACGCTGGCTTCGCTGACTCGTTGGATGACCACCCGCATGCGATAAGTTTGGAGGAGTGACGGTTTGTGGGCAAGGTTTGCGGATTGGGCTCTGCGGTTGGTTTTCCCGAGGTTATTCACATCTATTTACACGATGCCAAGATTGACGCGGTTCCGGTGTTTGCGTGGAATTGCGGGCGATGTCGACCGATCTCAAATCCCCGCCAAGCAATCTTCCTGCGGCCGCCAATCTTCAGCAGGCGGCCTCTGAAGTGGATGATGTCACAAGGGCATTGCCGCACGCTGTGGGGCCGGAAAAGAGTTTGCTCTCATCGATGCTCAAAGAGCCTCAGGAGTACATTGGTTTGGCTATCGAAGAGAAGCTCACCAAGGACCATTTTTATCTCCCAGGGCATTCGACATTGTATGGAATGCTCGAAGAGCTTTTCCAACAAGGTCAGGAAATCGAGCTCGTGTCGCTGGTTCAGCGGTTGCTTGACCGTGGCATGCTGGATCGTGTCGGTGGTCCTGGTGCGGTAACGGAAATTTATTCATACGCACCGAGCCCTGGGCATTTTCGTCATCACCTGCAGTTGGTGAAGGACAAGTATGTACTGCGGTCGATCATTCGAAATTCGAACGAGGCGATTGCGCAGGCTTACGATTCACCTGACGAAGTGGCAGGGCTCTTGGATACGGTAGAAGCGAGGATACTGGCGATCCGCGAGGGGTCGGAAACCTCGCAGGCGCCGAACGTGAAGCAATCGGTCGAGCAGGTCATTGAGCAGTTTCAGGCGCTGTTGGCCGGTGAAAAGGGAGCGCAGGGAATGTCGACCGGATATGAGGAGCTGGACCGCATGAGCAACGGGCTCAAGCCCGGGGAAATGTTCGTCATCGCCGCGCGTCCATCGATGGGCAAGACCTCGCTGATGATGAACATCGTCGAGCATGTATGCATCGATCAGGCCAAGCCGAGTTTGGTTTTCTCGTGCGAAATGAGCGCATTCCAGATCGTCCAGCGTTTGGTGTTTTCGCGGGCGCGGTTCGCGTTGAGTCAATTGACGCGCGGATACACAGTGACCAAGGCTGAGTTGACGCGGATCCAGCGGGCGGCGTTGGAGGTTTCTTCTGCTCGGATGTTTATTGATGACACGCCGGGCATCACCATCAGCGAAGTGCGCGCCAAGGCCCGGCGCAAAAAGCGCGACGAAGGGCTCGAATTTATTGCGATCGACTATTTGCAGTTGATGAAATCGCGCACCAAGCAGGCTGAGAATTCGCGTGAGCGAGAAATTGCGGAAATTTCTGCGGGCATCAAAGGCTTGGCGAAGGAACTGCAGGTTCCGATTGTGATTCTCGCGCAGTTGAACCGTGGTCCTGAAACACGCAGCGGAAAAAGTGTCGGCGTGCCACGGATGTCGGACTTGCGTGAATCGGGTTCGATCGAGCAGGACGCCGACATGGTTGGTTTGCTCTACCGCAGTGCTTACTATGCTGAGGATGCCGAGGAGAAGGAGGCGGAGGCTGGCAAGGCCGAGTTGGTGCTCGCGAAGAACCGGAATGGTGAAACAGGACACATTCCACTGACATTCATTGCCGAGCAGATGCGCTTTGAGAGCGGCCTACCCGCACGCGAAATTGAGGCGTGACGATTACCAAGCCGTCGGTCAGCTGCTGAAGCGCTGGACGATCGGCATGCGTCGGCCGATACCGAAGGCCTTGGTCGTCACGCGCAGGCCCGGTGCCGCCTGATGGCGTTTCCATTCGTTGAAGTCAACGCGTCGCTGGATCCAGCGGACGGTGGGCTCATCGAAGCCGCGCGAGATGATGTCATCAGTCGAAAGGTGGTGCTCTACATAGAGCTCTAGAATCGCATCGAGTGTGTCGTAGGGTGGCAGGGTGTCT
>CAIVXP010000283.1 GCA_903909905.1 Akkermansiaceae bacterium | reverse complement strand
GCCGAGCGGAACCAGGCGCTGATCGCGGCACCCATCACTGGATGGCCAGGGATGCAGTGGAGGAGCGTGTTGGCGGTGATGAAGATCCAGGGGAACCAGATCATCGCCGCAAGCAGGTACCATTGCGAGATGTAGACATGGCCTTCCGGGCGGACGCGGAATTGGATGAACGAGCCGATGAGGATGGCGATGTAGCTGACCAGCAGGACCGGCCATGCGAAGGTGGGGAATTCCATCCACGGGATGCCAGTGCCATTTCCTGAAAGGATGCCGATGACGCCGAGCGAGACGCCGAGGTTCCAAAGGTGTCCGGCGGTGAGGATGGTGCCGGTCATGGTGCACTCCTTGCGGGAGAGGCGGGCCATGAGCCAGATGATCACGGCGAAAGCGGCCTGCATGCCCCAGCCGTAGACCAGTGCGTTGAGGTGGGCGGGAAACAAACGCCCGTAGGTGAGCCATGCGCAGCTGGAGAGCAAACCGGGCGAGTGGACCTTGGCCGAGGCGATGATGCCGAGGAGGATTGAGACCGCGAGCCATGCGGCGCCGCTTGTGAGGAAGAACATCACCGGGTGTCGCAGTGAGCGGTCGATCCCGGCGCGCAGAAGGGCGTCCTGTTCGGAAGATGAGGTGGTGGCGGAAGACATCGGCTTGCGGGTGAAAGGGGGGCGTCAGTTGGCGGCTGGGGCGGGAGCGGCTGGGGCAGCCTCGGGAGTTGGGGCGGCCGGAGCCGGAGCTGCGGGGGCGGTGGGTGCTGCTTGAGGTGCGGGAACTGCCTGCTCGGGTTTTTCCACGGCGGCGGGTTTCGAAGCGGCGAGTTTGGTGGCGATGGCCGGAATGGCGGCCTCGATGGCCTCGGGTGTGAGGCTGGCGGCTTGGGCTGCGATCACCTCGGTCTTGGTTTTGTAGCGCGCCTTGGCGGCTTCGTCCTCAAGCGTTTCAGGTGCCTTGCGGTTGAAAAGGAAGACGAGGGCCAGGATCAATGCGAAGGCAAAGAAGGTGGCAAGCCCCCACCAGAATGAGGCAAAGCGGATCAGCGGGTTGTCGCGTGACGGGTCGATGGACATTGGCGGGGTCAGTTGGAGAGGTTGGCAGATTCGAGGATGCGTGGGTCGCGGTTCGGGTAGAGCGAGTGCTGGCCGATGGCGCGGAGGAGGAAGAAAACGAAGGCGGCGCCGATGCTGACGAAGGCGAGGATGTCGCCCCAGAATGCACCGGGGATGGCGACTTGGATTTCGCCGAAGACTTCGGGCTTGATGTTGCCGAGTGAGATGCCGCGTTCGGGGATAGTGATCAGGTAGTGGTCGAGCGCGTGCATGCAGAGCGTGTAGGCAGCCATGATGGCGAGGGCTTTGGGATTTTTCTTAAGCCATGCTTGCAGGAGGATCACGAAGGGGACCACGAAGTGGCCGAAGACCAGAGCGATCATCGCGATGTTCCAGTTGCCGGTGTTGCGGATCAGGAAGTAGGAGGTTTCTTCGGTGATGCCGGCGTACCAGATGAGGAAGTATTGCGAGAAAGCAATGTAGGCCCAGAACACCGTGAAGGCGAAGAGCAGCTTGCCCATGATATGGAAGTGCTCGCCGCTGGTGACGTGTTTCAGGTGGCCTTGGCTCTTGAGCCATGCGCAGACGAGGATGATCACCGCCATCGAGTTTAGGGCAGAGCCTGAGAAAAGATAGACGCCCCACATTGTTGAGAACCACTTGTAGTCGAGTCCCATGACGAAATCGAAGCCGGTAAATGTGATCGTGAGGGCGAAGATGATGAGCGTGTAGGTCGAGTGGAAGCGGGCCTTGAGGAGGCGCGAGGTGCCGGGATTCGGGTCGCTGTCCTGGGCGGTGGAAAGTTTGCGCAAGCCAATGATGACGAGCGAGAGCCCGAGGCCCCAGAAGATCACGCGTCCGTACCAGAATGGCAGGTTCATGAACCAGTACTTGTTGTAGAGCAGGTGGTCGACGTGGTGGAGGTGTTCCTTCACATTGCCGTGGCCGGCGCGCTGGATGTTCATCCACTCGTAGAGGTATTGCTGAACTTGCGGGAAGAGCAGGGGGATGCCGAAGAGGAACATCCACGGGTAGGTTGAGCCGAGGTTTTCGAAAGTGCGGCGGACGGAGGTGCCCCAGCCAGAGTTCGAGACATTGTGGAGGAGGGTCCAGAAGCATCCGCCGATCGACAGCGTGAGGAAGAAGTAGAATGCGAAGAGCCACGAGTAGGCGAAGGAGCCGCGGGTTTTTTCTGGAGCAAGGAAAAGCAGGTAAAGGCTCGCGGCGGTGCCGACGAGCGCGATGAAGAAGGCGATGCCTTTCACGCGGGCGACCTTGGAGCTATCGAGATGATCGCCGTGGATGGCGATTTCTGCGGAAGTGACGGGATGGTGGGCCATTTCTGGATGGGGGAAATTATTTGGAAGATGCCTTGGCGGCTTGGAGGGTACGGACGTAGGCGACGATCGCCCAGCGGTCGTTGACCGGTATGTTGTAGCCGTAGCCGCTCATCATGCCTTTGCCGTTGGTGATCGTGTGGTAGAGGCGACCATCCGGGTAGGACTCTTCGCCGAAGGCGGGGAGTTGGAGGTTGGCGATGCCGGGAACACCGTAGTTGCTGGTCATGCCGAGGCCGTTGCCGGAAGAGCCGTGGCAGATTGCGCAGTAGATGCCGTAGCGTTCTTTGCCGCGGGTGATGAGTTCGTGGGCGTTCTCGGCGGTGAGCTTGAGTTGTTCGGGCATGCCGGTGCCGAAGAAGCCGTTGAT
>CAIVXP010000282.1 GCA_903909905.1 Akkermansiaceae bacterium | reverse complement strand
GTCCGGCATGCTTCAAACACGCCGAGCGATTGCCTGATTTCCGATCCAGTGACGGGGCTTGTGAAGTGGAAATCGGCGGCAATGAAATGAGAGCGATTGGCAACATGAGGTTCCGTTTGCGGGATCGATATTCTATCGATGATTCGACCTCATTCCGCTATGCGCAATGCGCAGGGTTTATCCTCCCAAGTGCTGCGAAACCTGTCCGAATGGATGCAAAATATGCAAAATGCGAACTCCGATCTTGATCGCAATAATCATGATCGCCAACCTTCCTTGCGTCATTGATTGGTCGTCCTGCCAATGGAACAATCGCAGGATCTCGCCCAACAAAACAACGCCGTCATGAACGGCGTGATCCATCGGCAGGCCTTCGAAGATTTGGCCACTTGCGTGAAGACATTTTTCAATGTCGATGGCACGCAACTTGAGCCGGGCGAGTTTCGCGGACAAATCGACTTCATCGCCGGCAAGGACATACTGCTTTACCGCGAAAATTATTCCCACCGCACCCACCTGGAATGCGAGTTGCTGGGCAAACGATTCGGATTTTCGATTCCTTTGCTGACCGCCGAGGGAAAATTTTTGGGCGAGCCCGTTGACGACAGCAAGACGCCATCAAGCGTCTCCGGCGAAACTTTCGACCACGTCATGGAGCGGGGCTTTGAGCAACTCATTCTCCTCCTGGATCACGAACGCCTATTGAAAAAAGCGGAACAGGCGGGGCTTGCGGATAGCGCGCTGGAAGCCATCAGCCCTGGTAGGCAATGGAAAGCCCTCCAAACACGGCCCAGCGACATCCATAGCATCCGGCAAAACTGCACGATGATGCTGGACGCCGTCATCCGCGGGGAAATGAACCTCAGCGTCGACGACTTTGAGAAAGAAATTTTTGATTCCGTTTTGCCAGTAATCGATAGCGGCGAGTATCGCATGGACAGGCATTCGTCAGCCATTCTTGTGCGGCGCGCGATCGATATTTGCGAAGCTGTCTCCGGTCCCGTCGGGATATCCGAGCTGAGCACCACACTCAATGCCAGCCCGCGCACCTTGCAACTGGCCTTCCAGAAGGTGATGGGCACCACCCCACTCAACTTCTTTCACAAGCGCCGCATGACCAAGGCCCGCATGGCTCTTCTAACGGCGGATTCAAGGGAATCACGCGTCACCGACATCGCCAACCACCACGGCTTCTCCGAGCTCGGGAGATTCGCCATTCAGTATCGCGAGCTCTTTGGCGAAAGCCCCAAAGTCACCCTGCGCCGCAACCTCACATCCACCGTGGCAATCCCGTTCCCTTGAAGTGGCGAATGAAAGAGCGGCGGCATCTATCTCTGCACCAATATCAAATTTCCAATCTCCAATGTCTTTTTAAAGCCCCCGTTTCTTCAAGAACGGCACGAGCTCGTCGACGCCGAAGTCGGCAAGGACCTCGCCATGCCAATCCATGGTGGGGGCTTTTGACTGACCCGATAGCGCCACCATTTCGCGCATCGCCTCGGGGTTGCCAGAGACAATCACGATGCGT
>CAIVXP010000281.1 GCA_903909905.1 Akkermansiaceae bacterium | reverse complement strand
CCCTGCAACGCGCCAAGGGCATGGCCGGTCACGCGCCGCGGGTAATCCGCCCTGATTTGATGATGGCCGATGATGGCTTTGCGATGTCCGAGCTCGACAGTGTGCCGGGTGGCATCGGCGTGGCTGCTTGGATGGCTCGGGTGTATGCTGATGTCGGCTACGAGGTGATCGGTGGCGCGAATGGCATGCGCGATGGATTCCGATCATTGATGCCGGATGGCGGCACTGTTTTAATTTCCGAGGAGGCCGCTGATTATCGGCCGGAAATGGAATGGTTGGTGTCGACGCTCGGTGATGAGTGGCGGGTGGCTTCTGCCGAATCGTACGAGCTCGATGGCTCAGCGCTTTATCGGTTTTTCGAATTGTTCGATTGGCAATCGGTGCCGAGTGCGAAGCGCATGGCGCAGGATGTGGCGGATGGTGCCGCCCGAATCACACCACCCTTCAAGCCGCACTTTGAAGAGAAGCTTTGGTTGGCCCTGTTGTGGTCGCCGGCGCTGAAGGGCGTTTGGGAAAAATCCCTGCGCGGCAATCACCTCAAGCGACTGCGTGAGTTGGTGCCCTTCGGTTGGCTCGTCGATCCCGCGCCTTTGCCGCCGCATGCGGCGCTGCCGCGCTTGGAGCTTCATTCGTGGGACGAGGTCGCGGGCTTGAGCCAACGCGATCGGCAACTGGTACTCAAAGTAAGCGGATTTCACGAAACTGCATGGGGCTCGCGCGGAGTTTTTATCGGGCATGATTTGCCGGCCGCCGAATGGTCTGCGCGGCTACGGCATGCTTTGGACCATGCGGCGGAGCAACCTTGGGTCATGCAGCAATTCCGCGAGGCAAGGCGCATCGAACATCCGGTTTTCCGCGATGATGGCTCGATCGAAGTGATGCAAGGGCGGGCAAGAATTTGCCCGTATTACTTTACCGACGATGAGGGAACAACTCAGCTAGGCGGTTGCCTCGCTACGATCGTGCCGGCAGACAAGAAGAAGATCCACGGCATGAGTGACGGGGTTTTGGTCCCTTGCGTGGTGGGGTGAAATGAAAAACGGCCCGGTATTTCTACCGAGCCGTTAATCATGAAACCACAATGATGAAAAAAGAAACAGAGTGTGCTTAGAGCAGGCCAGCCTTTTGAAGCGTCTGGAGGGCGCCGTTCTTGTTGATGGTCTTGAGGGCGCGGCAGCTGAGTTTGAGGCGCACATAGCGGCCGAATTCAGGAATGAAGATGCGCTTGCTCTGAAGATTGGGCGAAATCTTGCGCTTTACGACCTTAGTCACGTGACGGCCGATACCGCCTTTTTTCTTGGCCAAACCTGAGCGGTGGATTCTGCCGCCAGAGCGGACGCTGGTTCCTCGGATGATACAAATACGGGCCATGGTTTGAAATTTGTTGAGTTGCGGGGCGCGAAGAATGGCGATCGGGCCCGACCCGTCAAGACGAATCGTGTATGAAAATCACGATTTTTTCGGCCGCTGATGCCCGAGCCGCTTGAGCCAGCGTTCGATATCACGGAAAATAGCCTCTTTTTTCTCGTCGTACATCAGCAGGTGGTAGGCGCTCGGGTAGCTTCGGTAGCTTGCAGGGGCGTCACGGGGGATGCGGGCCACAAAGCCGCGGACATCAGAGTCATTGTTGAAGAAATCCTTGCCGCCGTGCAGAACCAGCACGGGTTTGTGGAAGCTGGCGGCGCAGTCATTCATGCCCTTGATGTGCGAAGCCAGGGTACCGATTAGGCGCAGACTGTGCTGCTGAATGTGATAGGGGTTTTTCGCTGCCTGCTCAGCATGATGCGACTTTTGCGTCATCTTGACGTCTTGACCACCCGCGAGCATATCGAGCGAGATGCGCGCCAGCGGCAGTGTCGTTGCGGCAATTTGTACCAAGCCGGGGGTCCACGCTGGGATGTCGTCTCGAAAGCGGACGATGGGGGATGAAAGGATCAGCCCGTCGCAAGGGGCTTGATTCGGCGGAGCTTGGCGCCAGGCGTGTGCGGCGATCAGCGCTCCCATGCTTTCGCCAAACCACACGACTTTGGCGTCCGGGTGGCGCTCGCACACGAGGCCGGTGAAGGCGAAAAGATCGCGATACCAGTCGCGCGGGTCGCCAATGTCCCCGCGGCGCGCGTAAATCGGGTCACTGCCCTGGCCGCGAATTTCATAGGCATAGAGGGCGGTGGTCGGTTGATGCTTCAGCAGGTGCTGGCCAAGATTGTTGTAATCGATCGAGGCGCCGCAAAATCCATGGATGCCGATCACCACCACCTCGGGCTCGTGTTTTTCGGAGATCCATTTGCGGTAGCCGAAAGTTTCCCCTTTGGCGCCGGAAGTGGTCGGGTTGAGTATGATTTGATCGTGCGGCCCGCAGTCCCCCAGCAGCACGGTCAAAGCCAGGCAGCGGGTAATCTTCAGCAACGCTGGCAGCCTATTCATTACGGCATCAGTGTCGCTGTCTCTTGTAAAAACGCAATGCCGTATGCTGTGACGAATACTTCCCGATCTGCGTGTGATGCCAGTGATGCTTCACTGGCTGCTTGGCTGAAATGTGGCCTTGGTGAAAAAGGCGCGGGCTTCGCCGACAAGGTAGAGCGATCCCGCGACGAGCACTGGCGTGCCGTGTTTGCGCGCGGCGTGGTAGGCCGATTCAAAATCGGCGAACGTCTCGTGATTCGGTGCCTCAGGTGGCAGGCATGCGACTAAGTCGCCGACCGATGTCGCGCGCGGGGAGTTGATCGGGCAGATGAAAATTTTCGACGCGAGCGGGCATAGAATTTTGAGTCCCCCTGCGATGTCCTTGGCATCGACCGCGCTGAAGACGAGCGAAGCTTTTTTCCCCGGAAATTCGCTGTGCCATGTCTTGGCGAGAGACGCCGCCGAGTGCGGATTGTGGGCGCCGTCGAGGATTACATCAGGCAGGATTTTTTCGAAGCGCCCGGGCCACGATACCGAGGCAAGGCCATGGCGCAGGACATCGGTGTTGAGGGGTAAATCTGCGCGATGCAAGGCGGCCACGGCGAGTGCCGCATTCCAGCGTTGATGTTCGCCGGCCAGCGCGATGCCGTATCCGTCCAGCGGCTCGGTGATGAATTCCAGCGGCGTGCGTTTTTCATTCGCCTCTTTTTCCAGTACGATGCGCGCTTCGTCGTCCTGCGGCGAGGACAGCGCCGGTTTTCCTTCGATGAAAATGCCTGCCTTTTCCGCGGCGATGGAGCCAAGCGTGTCGCCAAGCCATTCCATGTGATCGAGGCCGATCGGAGTGATCACGCACACATCCGCCGGCACAGCGGTGGTGGCATCGAGTCTGCCGCCCATGCCGGTTTCGAGCACGATGATCTCGCATGCGCATTCGCGAAACCAACGCATCGCCAATGCGAGCGAGATCTCGAAAAAAGTCGGATGCATTTCCATTTTCTCGCAGATTTCACGCAGCGTGGTGAGCATGTCGGCGCAGTTCTCCTCGGGGATTTCACGGCCGGAGACCTTGATGCGCTCGCGAAAATCAATGAGATGCGGCGAAGTGAACAAGCCAGTGCTGCGGCCGCAGGAGCGAGCAATGCTGTCGACCATCGCGCAGACGCTGCCTTTGCCATTGGTGCCTGCGACGTGGATCACCTTCACGCCATGAGCCGGATAGGCGAGGAACTCCTTGAGCAGATGCCGGGCATTGTCCAAGCCGAGCTTGATGCCGAAGGTCTGCGTGGAAAACAACCAATCGATCGCCTCGCTATATTTCATGTCGCTACGGGATCATTTGGCTGGTTCGGTTTTCCAGGAGATCGATTCTCTAGCACCCGCCGGCCAGCGCCTCCATCAAGTAGCGCGCCGGGCGGAAGTTTTCGATCAGCACTTCATGCTGCGAACCACGGATCATGCGGACTTGGCTGATGTTGAAATTCGGCGTTTTGTGCGGCGCAAAGAGGATGTCGTCGTGCGTCGAGTTTTCGTGTTTCTTGAACATCGATGGCAGGATGTCGCCGCCAAGATGATCATCGCGACCAGTGGCAAGGTGACAGGTGCCGAGTACCTTCTCGTCCTGAATGTCGGCGCCAGATACCGGCAGAACCTGCGTGCCAAAACCGAGTTCTCCGAGCGTGCCGGTCATCGGGTCGTCCTTGAGCCGCGCATTGTGCGCGTCGATGGTGGCTTGATTGCCCGAAATCAGCGTCGACTGAATGATGCAGCGGTTTTCGACCTCGAGCACGCCGAGCGTGCCATCCTCAT
This sequence comes from Akkermansiaceae bacterium, assembly GCA_903909905.1. Taxonomy (GTDB): domain Bacteria; phylum Verrucomicrobiota; class Verrucomicrobiia; order Verrucomicrobiales; family Akkermansiaceae; genus Luteolibacter. The sequence goes on along the minus strand of CAIVXP010000281.1, from coordinate 1,587 downwards.
ATTTCATCGGAAATTGCCCGCGTGCGTTGCTCGGCACGAAATATACCTCGCCTGCTGGGAGGTTGGCAATGTCGGGGGATCTCCCAAGGCAGAGTCCGTGGGATTTTTGCGCTTCCTGACCATCGAGGCCGAGCCATGCGGTGAGCACACGTCCGTCTTCGAGCGCGAAGTCGATTTCAATCGCGTCGGCACGGGTCAGTGCCAAACGAAGTTTTTCCGCGTCGACCGAGACCTCATGGTAATCGACCGCAAGCCCGGAGTTGAGAATCACATCGTTGAGCCCGTGCAGTGTCGCACCGCGGAAGCCATATTGCTTGCACTTGGCCGTTAAAGGCGCGGTCGCCGAAAAGGTCGAGATGCAGAGGATGAGATCGTAATACGGGTAAATGTCGCGATCGAGCGAGAGCTTCTTGCCGGTGTTGTCCCAAACATCGTCCTGCAGGTCGAGGTTGGAACCGCGGGTGCAACGATAGGCAAACATTTCACCGCCACTCATGCCGAGCGCTTCCATCGCGCCATCGCGCAGGCCCAGATAAAAATGTTTGTGCGCGTTTTTCTGCACCGGAAATCCTTGCTGTTGCAAAAACGCAAAGTCCTTGATCAATCCCGCGGGCTCGTCGAAATCGATCAAAATGCAAACACGGCACCCCTGCGTTGGCTCAAATACAGTGCCCAGCAATCGCTTGAGATCGAATGCCGGAAAGCGGCGCTTGTTCGGATTGAGAAGAATTTCCTCACTCAGATACTCGGGCAGTGCGGCCAATGTGTTATGTGACATATCTGGAGAAGTTATCACCTTACGGCATGGCCGCAAGGGTGATTGGAAGCGATGCGTCAGCTTGCGCTCAGTTTTCGTCGCGATTCTCTGCCTGACGCATTTCCGCAAGCACCCCCATCATGTCCGGCAAGCTCTGCCATAAGGCATCCGCCACATAAAGTGGCGCGCCGCAACGCACGCTGAGCGCGATGCAATCCGATGGCCGCGCGTCGAGCTCGACGATCTTGCGCTCCATGATCTCATTTTCGGCTTCGATGATCAGGCGCGCATAGTAGACCTCATCGATCAGATCGACGATAACCGCCCGAGTGACTTTTGCTCCGAATGCCTGTAGCGTCGAATGATAGAGATCATGGGTCAGCGGTCGTGCGGCATGTTGCCCCGCCAGCGTGAAGTTGATTGCTGCGCCTGTGGCGGGATCGATATAGATCAGGATGGCTTTTTTGCCATCTCCCAAAAATACCGCGCATCCTGCCTGAGTTGGCAGCAATTCAATCGGCTCTACTTTCACCAGTTGCGGCATCTCAGTGAGTTTCACGGCGGCTGGTGATGTCTCCAAGTGGAAAATGCCGCTCACGCAATATGGGCCCGAGTTTTGTCACTCCGCGTGACGGTCGATAGATGGCAACCGGTTGCTTGCCCCTATTTTTAAGCGTCCGCAGCGGCCTAAAATTTTTTTCAGAAAGGTATTGACGTGTGGGGTGTGGGGCAGATAGCTTCGCGGGCCGCCACAACGGAGGGCGGCCGAGAGACAGAACGTCGATCGTGGTGCACAAACACCCGATCGGCTTTTTAGTCCCCTCGAATAT